>CAKUWM010000219.1 GCA_934699305.1 uncultured Saprospiraceae bacterium
ACATAATACATACTACCCGAAGAATTGACGATTGAAATACTTCCATATTTTTTAAAAAAAACATTGGGTTTAATGACAATATCACTCGTCAAAGGCCAATCCGGTTGATCTCCATATACCCAATCCAATTCAAAAGTAGGCTGACATTCAAGCGATTTAAACGAAATATGATGAATTAAATCAATACCTCCGGACGCTAACTTCCCTTTTATTTGCTGAGCCGGGCTGTCTTCTGAATAATAATTGACATCAAAAACTAAAGTCCGGTTGGAATGATTGTACAAAAATACAGGCAACATCGACTCTCCATCCATTTGACCCATCTTGTATTGTACGATGAGATATAAACCTTCTTTGAGATCTTCCTTATAAAATACATCAGAAATATATCGATCAGACAATACAGGTTCCTTTTTTGATACTTCTCTCAATATTGGAGCAATGTCATCCAAAAAAGCAGGAATCTCCTCTTTATCGAGATCCATTTTGATATAAACCAATTCTTTACCAACTAACTTTGTTACAATTGCCTTTTCGCCCGTTGGCAGATAGATAACTTTGTCGCCCTTTTTTATTTCCATATTTTCTTTATCCTTATTGATGCTTTCTTATTTTAATCATAAGAAATATAAAGCTAAAATTAATTAAACTTTCAAAATAAGAGCCTACATTCATTACTAACTGCGCTTGGTCTAAATTATATTGATTATATTTAGAATATATAAAAAAGTTATTTATCAGATTATTAAATCCAAATTCTTATGATATATATAAATATTGCACATAATCAGTAATCTGTTTAAACAAAATAGACTAAAGGTTGGTTTATGGACGGTAAAAGATTCCGATTCCATTGATAATTTGGTTTAATTTTGAAATAACTTCAAAAAATAGTGAACTCAATTTTAACCAATTTTTTATTCAATGTAGATAAGCGTATTTTTGCACAAATTTTGAGTAATCTGAAATTAGAATTCTATTTGTAAAGTTACCGCATTATCATGGCCTATTCTATAAAATAAATGTATTATACGATCCAAGGTGAAGGCCGAAACACTGGCAGGGCAATGATTTTCTGCCGTTTTGCGGGATGCAACCTTTGGACAGGGAGAGAAAAGGATAGATTGCATGCTGTTTGTAGGTTTTGTGACACTGACTTTGTGGGAACTGACGGAATAAATGGCGGAAAGTATGAAGCATCCGAACTTAAAGACAAAATCCTTTCACTTTGGCCTACAAACAGTGATTGCCAGGTATCTGTCGTGTTTACGGGCGGCGAACCAGCTCTTCAACTGGACGATGCGCTCATCCATACTTTCAAAGATGCTAATATTTATATGGCAATTGAAACCAACGGTACCATTGAATTGCCCTTAGGCATTGACTGGATTTGCGTTAGCCCGAAAGGAGATTCGATAATACGCCAGACAACCGGTCACGAATTAAAATTGGTCTATCCTCAACCTGAAAATCATCCCGAGCAATTTATTCACCTTTCGTTTGAAAATTTTTATATCCAGCCCTTGGAAGATGAAAATTGGGAAAAAAATACGGCTTTGTCCATAGAATTTGTCAAAAATAATCCACAATGGAGACTTAGTATTCAGACGCATAAGTATTTACATATTCCTTAATCACGACCATTATCTGGCGACATTAAATATTATGTTTAATTTTATGTATTTTTAATTAATTAGCAAATATTTATATATTACATTTATACAATATAAATTTAATAAGGAAATAAATTCAAGATTAGACACGTATTCAACCTTCATTTCATCTATTTCGCAAAAAAACTTTTTACCAATATTAGTATCTTGCATCTTTTAAAAAATGATAATATGTCGATAAATAAAGATCAATTCACCCTATCCATCCGTCAAGGGATTCCCGATACATTACCGCCCGCACAGGAGCGCGATTTCAGTGTCTCACATGCTCCCAACAGAAACTTAGAGGGTGTATTGACACCGGAAGAAAGAAAGCTGGCGATTAACAACGCCTTGCGTTATTTTCCTCCGAAATGGCATTCTATATTGGCTGTCGAATTTGCGCATGAATTAGACCAATATGGTCGGATATATATGTATCGTTTTAGGCCGACTTATGAGATGAAGGCCCGACCGATAGAAGATTATCCGGCGATTTCCCGTCAAGCAGCGGCCATTATGTTGATGATTCAGAATAATCTCGATTACAAGGTAGCTAAGCATCCACATGAACTGATTACTTATGGGGGCAACGGAGCAGTATTTCAAAACTGGGCTCAATATTTGCTCACCATGAAATACCTTTCTGAAATTACAGATGAACAAACTCTCGTCCTTTATTCAGGACATCCTTTGGGCTTATTTCCGAGTCACAACAAAGCACCTCGCGTCGTAGTAACCAATGGAATGATGATCCCCAATCATTCGTCTAAACACGACTGGAACAAATACAACGCCCTCGGTGTCACTCAATATGGTCAAATGACAGCCGGTTCCTTTATGTATATTGGACCGCAAGGTATTGTCCACGGCACAACGATTACTCTACTCAATGCCGGTCGCCTTCTTAAGCTCGGTGACAACCTTAGAGGCAAGGTATTTATAACTTCCGGATTGGGCGGGATGTCCGGGGCGCAAGCTCTCGCGGGGATAATCACCGAAGCAGTGACTGTCATTGCCGAAACAGATGGAGATGCAGTACACCAAAGAACTGTAGATGGTTATATTTTAAAAGAAAATATTTTTACCGACTTGTCATCATGTGTCAATCGGATGCAACTTGCCAGAAAAAACCAAGAAATCATTACCTTAGTGTATCATGGCAATATTGTAGATTTATGGGAATATCTGGCTTTACACAACATTCCGGTAGAGCTGGGTTCGGATCAAACCTCTCTGCACAACATTGACGACCTTGGATACACACCGGTAGGATACACCTTTGATGAAGCTAAGACATTGATGCTGTCAGACAAGGAAAAATTTATGGAAGCTGTCAAAGATTCCTTAGTCCGCCACGTCGCTGCAATAAATACTATGACTCAACAAGGCATGTATTTTTGGGACTACGGCAATGCGTTTCTCAAAGAGGCGGGAATGGCGGGAGCTGACATCTTTGCAGATGATCAAAAAGTTAAATATCGCTATCCTTCGTATGTTGAAGACATTATGGGTCCTTTATGCTTTGATTATGGGTTCGGTCCATTTCGTTGGGTGTGTACATCCGGCAGTCAAGCGGATTTAGACATGACAGATAAGATAGCCGAAAATGTTATAATCCAGTTGATGAAGACATCAGATCCCGCTATCCATCCACAATTGAAAGACAATCTACAATGGATACGAAATGCAAAGCAGCAAATACCGGTAGTGGGCTCCAAATCCAGAATTTTGTATGCTGATGCAGAAGGAAGAATCGCCATTGCACATGCATTTAATCAAGCTATAAAATCGGGCGAATTACTTGGCCCGGTTGTCTTAGGTCGCGACCACCATGACGTTTCCGGCACTGACTCACCTTATCGTGAAACATCAAATATTTACGATGGTTCTTCATATACGGCAGATATGGCAGTCCATAATGTGATTGGAGACAGCTTCAGGGGAGCTACATGGGTTTCACTACACAATGGTGGCGGCGTCGGCTGGGGTGAAGTGATTAATGGTGGCTTTGGAATGGTGCTTGATGGTAGTCAGGATTCAGCGGACAAACTCGCCATGATGCTGCATTGGGATGTTTATAACGGGATATCCAGACGATCTTGGGCGCGCAATCCACACGCTATGTCCACAATTGAGAGAGCAAAAACGCTTTATCCCAATATGGTGGTAACTATACCCAATCTGGTAGATCCGAAATTATTAGATACGATATAGAAATGTATTGAAATTTTATACATGTGCATTTGATTCCCATGTGGAAGGATCATTGGTTATGGGATTGTATTGATTTTGTTCAAAAAACTGAATAATAATAGCGCTATTTTCCATTTCAGCATAAGACTGAAAAGTAAGCCAGTCGCCTGTGTTGATATACCTTGTATGATTATCAGACAATAAAAAATCGATGGGTAGATGTCGATGTCCAAAAATCATGTAATCATATTCAGGTATATGTGTCAACTGTTCTTCACAATATTGCACTAAAATCTCTTTTTCGGGTCCATAAAAAGAAAAGATATCCTGATGGTCTAATCTGCTCTTTTTGCTCCAGGCATTCGCTATCGCCATTCCAATAGAAGGATGCAACCAGTGGAACAGCCTTATACACCAGGAATTATTAAAAATTTTCTTCAAAATTTTGTAAGTACTATCACCAGGGCCCAAACCATCGCCATGTCCAATATACAATTTCTTTCCCTGACGTTCAAAAACCTTGGGTTCACGATATAGAGGAATGCCAAATTGTTCTGTAAAGTATTCAAATATCCACATGTCGTGATTCCCTACAAATAAATGTATCGGAATTCCGCTATCCGCCAACTTAGCTATAGCTCCCAGAAATCGCGAATAGCCTTTGGGAATAACTGATTTATACTCAAACCAAAAGTCGAAGATATCTCCTAATAAAAAAACTTCATCCGCCTGCATAGCAACATCTTCAACCCATCTAACCAAAGCCTTTTCTCGCTCACCAGATGTAGTAAGTCCTCGTTGTCCAAGATGAAAGTCAGAAGCAAATACTATTTTACTCATTAACCGGATGTAATGTTTCGATTAATTTTGACAAAAGCTCACTCGCAGCCTTTGGTATGGGCGTTCCAGGTCCGAAGACAGCCTTTACACCGGCCTGATATAAAAACTCATAATCTCCGGGGGGAATGACGCCACCTGCAATGACCATTATATCGTCACGACCTATTTCTTTAAGAGCCTGAATGGTAGCCGGAACAAGGGTTTTGTGACCAGCAGCAAGAGAACTAATACCGACTATATGAACATCATTTTCTGCAGCCTGCATAGCTACTTCTTGTGGCGTCTGAAATAAAGGACCAATGTCCACGTCAAAACCGAGATCTGCAAAGCCGGTTGAGATAACCTTTGCTCCCCGATCGTGCCCGTCCTGACCGATCTTAGCAACCAAAATTCGAGGCCGTCGCCCTTCTAATTGTGCAAATCGATCGGACAATTCTCTGGCATGTTGAAATTCACTATTTGAAGACATACTTTTCATATAAACACCTGACACCATTGAGCTTCGAGCTTGGAACCTACCAAAAACGCTTTCCAAAGCC
>CAKUWM010000220.1 GCA_934699305.1 uncultured Saprospiraceae bacterium
ATTCAACTGTATCTAAAGAATCAGCACCGAGGTGTTCAGTAAAGCTTGCCTCAAGAGTTACATCAGACTCATCTACGCCAAGTCTTTCAACGATAATTTTTCTGACTTTTTCTTCAATACTTTGTGACATTTTACGATTGTTTAAGTTTGGTTTATTAAATTAAGGTGCAAAGTAAATCATTCCTACATCTATAAACAAAGATTTAGGCCATTATTTTTTTCCATCGATGTTTTTTTGCCTTATTGGCGATGGATTATCCTTTTTATTTGAAAGATTTAGGTTGATTTTCCTATGCTTTTACGTTGTTTCTACTTTTCTGACGTCAAATTGTTTAAAAGTAACATTTGGAGACCTTTTATTTTTTTTCTGTTGACTCTATATCATCATTAGCGTCGGAGTGATAATATTTATAGATTATTTGACCGGTTTTTTTGCCAACAGCAGCGACGAGCGCCTCCTCATTGGCCTCGGCTATCCGCTTTACGCTTTTGAAGGTCTGTAATAGCTGTTGAGTGGATATTTTTCCCACACCCTTAATTTGGGACAGTTCCGACACGGTAAAGTTCATAGAGCGTTTATCCCTGTGAAAGGTTATGGCAAAGCGGTGTGCTTCATTTCTAAGCCTTTGAATCAATTTTAAAGATTCTGATTTTTTATTGATGTAAAGGGGGATAGAGTCTCCCGGGAAAAATATTTCTTCTAATCGCTTAGCGATGCCTACTAATGTCACTCGCCCAAGGATTCCCAGTTTGTTGAGGACATCGGTCGCCATGCCGAGTTGTCCCTTTCCGCCATCCACGATAATCAAGTCCGGTAGTGGACTACCTTCATCCAGAAGTCGGGTATATCGCCGGGTTATCACCTCTTCCATCGAAGCAAAGTCATTGGGGCCTTCGACGGTCTTTATATTAAATTTACGATATTCACTTTTGGCGGGTTGTGCATTTTTAAACACGACACAACTGGATACCGGATTGGTGCCTTGAATATTACTATTGTCGAAGCATTCAATGTGTACCGGTAGATGATCCATGTGAAGATCTTTCTGGAGCGTCTCCATGATGCGTTGGGCTGGCGTGACACGTGGTGCCGATGCTGATTCTTTTCTTTTTTGTAGAATATAAAAATGGATATTCTTCTCTGCCATCTCCAGCAACTTACGCTTATCGCCTATACTTGGAATCTGTATCTTGATGTTTTTTTCATCCAGTTCAACATCATCACGATTGACCAATACTTCAGGAGCAATGCTATTGAATCGTTGCCTCAACTGTTGAATTCCATACGAAAATATGAAGCCATCATCATCAAATGTACGTACACCTTCCTGGACAAATGTATTAATCATGCTGCCATTGACTACCTTGATGTAATTGATATAGAACTCATCTCCTTCAGCAAAATAGGCAAATACATCAATGTCTTTGATGGAGACGCTTACCACCATTGACTTTGACTGATAGTCTTCAAATAAGGTCAGTTTGTCCTTTATCTCTGCTGCCCTCTCGTATTCCAGATTTTCAGCAAAGCGCTCCATTTCGTCGCGAAGATAAGCTTTGACAGGAGCAAAGTTGCCCCGCATGATGTTTTTTACCTGATCGATCTTCTTATCGTATTCCGTTTCACTTTCAAAGCCTTCACACGGTCCCATACAGTTTCTCAAGTGATATTCCAGGCATACTTTGAACTTACCTTTTTTAATGTTTTCCGGTGTCAGATTTAAGTTGCAGGTGCGCAGTGGGAATAAGCTTTTTATCAAGTCGAGAATCTGCTGTACGCGAAATTTAGAGGTAAAAGGGCCAAAGTACGTCGAACCATCCTTGATTACCTGCCGTGTAAAAAATACACGAGGGAAGGGCTCTTTTTTAATACATATATAAGCGTATGACTTGCCATCTTTCAGGAGAACATTGTATCGGGGCTGGAATTTTTTAATGAAGGTAGCTTCCAGAAGTAGAGCATCGTGCTCTGTCTCAACGACCGTATATTCCAGATCCACGGCATGATCTACCATTATCCTTGATTTGCCGGGCTTGTTGGAGGAGTTGAAGTACGAAGAAAGTCTGTTTTTGAGACTTTTGGCCTTTCCGACATAAATAATTTTTCTTTCAATGTCTAAAAAACGATAAACACCGGGTTGTTTGGGTATTGAAGCAGAAATAGCCTTGAAATCGTCTTTGTTCATACCTTTATAACAAACTTACTACCGCGAGGTTGAATCATTGAATTCTTGAAGGGTCTGAAGAAGTCGCATTTGATTGCCAGCCCTAATGAAATTGTGGCCTTCATACGCGGCTCCATAATATTGATCATTCATCAAAAAGTCAGTCATAAAGCGCAGTGCCTGCATATATACAAGGATTTGTCCGGATAAATGAAGCGACTTTTTCTCGGACTCAGACATCAATGAGCCAAGCTCACTTAAATATGCCTCTTGAATCGCATCAAAATACTCCTTCCTCACATGAATTTTACTAAAATCAGACTCTTCCTCACTTACCGGACATACATAAGTTCGCACCATGTCTCCCCAGTCGCTGATGATGTATCCCGGCATCACGGTATCTAAATCTATGACACAGATTCCGCAATCTTCTTTGTCCAATAGTACGTTGCTGATCTTGGCATCATGATGCATGACACGTGTTCTAAAGTGTGGCGAAATCGTAATTTGATTATATTGTTCTACCAATGGCTTTTGATGAAGCATTCTTTGTATCAAATCCTTTGATTGCCTTATTCGACTATGATTTCCGGCTTCTAAGGCATCATGAAATTGGGTAAATCTCCATTGCAGGTTGTGAAAATCATGGATGACGGGTTGTAGTAGTTTCATGTCAAAATCATTGAATACCGCTGTAAATCGGGCAAATTGCCTCGCTGCTTCATACGCCTGATGTGGTGTCTCTACGACTTCTATCGTCAAACTGTCGCTTATCCAAGGGAAAAATCGATAAAACCCTTCACCATCGAAGTACATTGATTTGCCATCCTTGTCGGATATAGGGAGTATTAGCGGCATATCAACCTCCTTTCCTGAAATATATTTTTTAAGTAAATCTAAATTGCTATGGATAACTTCAGGGTGCGCAAATACATTGGAATTAATCCTTTGCAATACATAATAAGCGTCCCCTATGTGTACTTTATAAGTCTGGTTAATCAGACCGGATTTCACCTGAACAATAGACTTTATGGTTTCTTCAGAAAAAAAATGGCTAACTACCTTTCGGATGGACTCATTCATCGATTGCTATTTAACGTCTTTATTTCAATTTTTAGAATTAGCCGACATTTTCCTTGTAAAAGATGGTTATTTATATGTGAGCAAAGCAAAACTGTTAAAATTACCCCTCCATAATTAAAATGCCGCAATGTGAAATTAATGGAAATTTAGGAATAAGGTCAAATTTATTATGAACCAAAATTCAGTATTTAAAAATGATGAATCGAAAAACGACTCTTATTACCGATTGAATACAATAAAAGTCCAATAGAATTGGGCTAAACAACAAACACATTGTCATTTTACTAAACTATGAAACGATTTGCGAATGGGGGTTATTCACATATTCAGCGATCTCCGGTTTTGGAAAACCTCGATTGGAGATTACAACTATCTATACCACAAATTGCAGATAATCGATATGCAATTCTGAATCTTTGACACTACTTTAACCACCTAAATCTAAGGTTAGCTTCATATTTTGCCTATAATAGGAATCCTTGTTTATTAACAGGAAATTAGGGTTTAAATTTTGTCTAATATATCATTTATCTCATCTTCCGAAAAACCAGTAATGTCTGAGATGGTAATTATGTCAAACCCTTTAGCATAACATTTTAGGACTATTTCAATCTTTCCTTCAATCTTTCCTTTAGCTTTTCCTTTTATTATTCCTTTAGCTTCTCCTTCGATGATTCCTTTAGCTTTCCGTTTCTTCCCCTTGTAATAATCCGGTTTCCCATGCATCTTCTAACATGTCCTTGGATACCAATAAGTTCTTTTGAAATTTGTTATATTTTATTTTTGTTGCTGCATCCATATTGTCATATCTTAATTGATCATCCACTAATTGAAGTCCTTTGGCCTGATAATTTTCCGGCAATTTGGTATTTTTTAAAAAATCACTACTGACCGACAAAAATTTTAATATAATGGGAAGCTGTCTAAAGCTTCCCATTTTTTTCATATCTTGGTTTTACCACAAATCAAAAATATGAGCGGTAAAGATAATCATTTAGTCGGTCAGCCGGTTTTTAAACAGCTAGTAAATTTTATTCCAAAGAACAAATTTGACTTACTTGTTGAAAAATTCGGTTCAGACCGTTATTACAAATCCTTTTCATCTTGGACACAGTTGGTGAGCATGCTGTTTGGAGTGTTGAGCAGATGCGATTCATCGGGCGAAGTTGCAGATGGGATGCGGGCATTGGAAGGCAAACTCAATCATCTTGGGATGAGCAGTTCTCCTGCAAAGAGTACCTTTGGCGATGGCTTGCGCAACAGAGATGACGAATTTTTTAGAGAAGTATATTTTATGCTTATTGAACATTTTAAGCCGTTTTTGTCGGTCAGCCGATTGGATAAGGTTTCTTTTGAAAAGCTGTTTTTATTCGACAGCACCACCATTCGCCTGTTTTCTGATGTACTGAAAGGGGTGGGACGAAATCCCAAGAATGAAGGTAAAAAGAAAGGAGGATTGAAAGTTCACGTGGTGGTAGATGCCCACTCAGACACGCCTGAATTCGTCCGTATCAGCGAAGCCAAAAGCCACGACAAGAACTTTATCAAATATCTGACACTCCCAAAACATAGTATGATCGTTTTTGACCGAGCCTATAATCACTACTTGCAATTCGCCCGTTTTACCCAAAATGAGATTTCATTTGTGTGCCGTTTGAAGAAAAATGCGGTATATGAAGTGATAGAAGAATCTTATTCGCAGACACTGAACGAGGAAGAGTCAGGTGTATTCAAGGAAGAACACATTCATCTAAATTATAAGGAAGGCAAATTAGATAAGAAACTTTGTCTAAGAAAAGTCAGTTATCGGGATGATAAAGGAAGATGTTATGAATTCATAATTCATAACTAATAACTTCGAGATTAATAGAGACGAAGTCGCCTATTTGTACAAATTACGGTGGAATATTGAATTACTATTCAAAAAACTGAAGCATAACTTCCAACTGCATTATTTTTATTCTGA
>CAKUWM010000221.1 GCA_934699305.1 uncultured Saprospiraceae bacterium
AATTCTTAGGGTATAAAGCCCTCCCAGATCACCACTAATGTCAAAATGAAGCACTGTTTTTACGTTTTCAATCGCTTCTTTTGCCACTTTCGTATTTAACTGATTTAGAAAATCCTTAATTGATATCATATTTTTTTCCAAAGTTAACAAAATATACATTTTTTTGTTTCGAAAATCTAAACCCAAATTCACATTAAACGCAAAGTATTGTCTTTAAGTGGAATTCGGGATTAGTATGAAGATAAATTCTAAATAAAAAATAAAAATTTCTTACAAAGAATCCCAAAGAATAGCATATTAGACAATTAAAACCTAATTTTGCGCAATTTTTTAAATATAAAATATCTCTTATGCAATTTGAAACATTGTTGATAGAAGAAGTTGAATCCATAATCATTGTTACAATAAATAGACCTGAATCTTTGAACGCATTGAATAAAGCAGTATTTGATGATTTGGAAAGTTTTTTTTCAAAATATTTACCGTCCAAACCTGACATCAGAGGCGTTGTCATAACAGGTGCAGGCGAAAAAGCCTTTGTAGCGGGAGCTGACATCAAGGAATTTGCCAATTTTAGCTCTGAAGAAGGAACAGCATTGTCCAGAAGAGGCCAAAAGATTTTCTTGTCGATTGAACAGTGTCCGGTACCGGTTATCGCTGCAGTCAACGGATTTGCATTGGGCGGTGGCTGCGAATTAGCAATGGCTTGTCACATGAGAATTGCCGGCATGAAAGCTAAATTTGGTCAACCGGAAGTTAACTTAGGCTTGACTCCGGGTTATGCAGGAACACAGAGACTGATCCAACTGGTTGGTAAAACAATAGGCATGGAATTGTTGTTGACAACGAGAATGGTCAATGCTGAAGAAGCATTGCGTATTGGTCTCGTCAATCAAGTTGTAGAACAAGGTCAGGAAAAGGAAGCATCATTAACAATTCTAAAGACCATAGCAGAAAAAGCACCAATTGCCGTCGCAAAAACAATACAATGCATCAATGCCTATTATGATAAAGATATAGATGGTTTTGATGAAGAAGCAATACAGTTTGGGTTATGTATGGAAACGGATGATTTCAAAGAAGGCACAACAGCATTTATAGAAAAAAGAAAACCTACATTTAAAAATAAATAAACAGTGATTGAAACGGATATTGCGATCATAGGAGCCGGGCCTACCGGTCTCTTTGCGGTTTTTGAAGCCGGATTATTGAAACTACGATGTCATTTAATTGATTCTCTTCCACAACCGGGCGGACAATTAACAGAAATATATCCCAAAAAACCTATTTACGATATACCCGGATATCCTTCTGTATTGGCAGGGGAATTAATTGACAATCTCATGAAGCAGATTGAACCCTTCAAGCCTGGATTTACATTGGGAGAAAGGGTTGAATCCCTGGAAAAATCAAACGAGGGGAAATGGCTTCTTACTACCTCTCGAAATACAACTATTAAAGCGTCCGTTGTTGTAATTGCTGCAGGTCTAGGCTCATTTGAACCCCGAAAACCTGCCATCCCTGAATTGGTAAACTATGAATACAAAGGTGTAGATTATATCATCAAAGATCCCACTATTTATCAATCTAAAAAATTAGTCATCGCCGGAGGTGGAGATTCTGCCTTAGATTGGACGATTTATCTTTCAGATATAGCCGAACATATCACATTAGTACACCGTAGAAAAGAGTTTAGAGGTGCCCCCGACAGTGTTGACAAAGTACTTTCATTAGCTCATGATGGAAAAATTGATTTGATAACTGAAGCAGAAGTTACATCTCTGAAAGGCGATACAGTATTACAATCACTTAATATCAAACATGACACGAAGGGAGATATAACCGTTGAAGCAGATTACTTTATCCCTCTTTTCGGATTATCTCCCAAGCTTGGCCCTATTGCTGAATGGGGACTCAATTTGGATAAAAATGATATTCATGTCAATACATTCGATTATCAGACCAACATTCCGGGTATATATGCTATAGGAGACATCAATACATATCCGGGTAAGCTAAAATTAATCTTGTGCGGTTTTCATGAAGCTACCTTAATGTGCCAATCCGCCTTCCATCATGTTTATCCGGACAAAAAACTTTCATTCAAATACACAACTGTAATGGGGAAAGATGCCCTTACATTATAAATAAAGAATATGATACAAAGAATTCAAAGTGTTTTCCTTTTGTTAGCAGCTACTTGCTTGTCATTTTTATTCCTTCCGAGTTTTGATTATGCCTCTTCATCTGATGCACAAATTGTGACTACACCTTTGTTCAAGGATAGTGTTTTCAATACTTTTGACAATATTTCTTTGATGATTATGACGGGAATAACATCCCTTTTGATTTTTATTAACATATTTTTGTTCAAAAATCGAACTTTACAATTGTTATTAGTTAAAATATTAATATTTTTAGTTTTTGCTTTGATTATCATTGTTGGGATTATTTTTTATTTCAATTTTAATAATCAATTGGAAGGAATAGCACGAATTCAAGTGAGAGTGGGAACTTTTATCCCCTTTATAGTTATTGTTTTACTATATTTCACAAGCAATTACATAAAGAAAGATATATCTATTGTAAAATCGATGGATCGGTTACGTTAAGCTATTGTTTCAACACCGGTCTTAATGAAAAAATAACCGGAAAAATGGGAACGACGCCTGAACCGAATGATCCAGAAGAAGTGTTGCTGATACAACGCTCTTATAGGAATTTACTAAAAAGCATCAAAAGCAACCTTACTAAGGATGATAAGGAGATGATCCGTCAAGCTTATGAGATTGCTGTCCAGGCTCATTCTAAGCAAAGGAGAAAGTCTGGTGAGCCCTATATCCTGCACCCAATTGAAGTCGCCCGTATATGTACTGAGGAAATAGGATTAGGACCTACTGCCGTCGTAGCTGCTCTTCTTCATGATGTAGTTGAAGATACGGATGTATCATTGGATGACATCAAAAAACAATTTGGTGACAAAATATGCCGGTTAGTCGATGGTCTTACTAAGTTAGATAGCTCTTATAACGCTGAAAATCCCCAAGCTGAAAATTTCAAGAAGGTACTCAGCACCTTGAATTCAGATGTCAGGGTAGTTCTCATAAAAATGGCTGACCGCTTACACAATATGCGGACTCTTGGTTCAATGAAACGGGAAAAGCAATTAAAAATTGCCTCCGAAACCAGCTATATTTATGCTCCCCTAGCCCATCGTTTAGGTCTTTACAAGCTAAAGACAGAATTCATGGATCTTTGTCTCAAAATCCTAGAACCATCGTTTTATCAGGAAATAGCTAGAAAGCTTCAGGAAACCAAGCGAAGCCGTAATCATTATATCAATGAATTTATCAAGGGGATGAATGATCAACTTGATGAACTCAATATTCCCTATAAAATCATTGGACGCCCCAAGTCCATTTCCTCCATTGCCGACAAACTTAAAACCAAAGGTGTACCTTTTGAGGAAATATATGACCTCTTTGCTGTCCGAATCATAATAGATGTAGAACCCAAGAAAGAAAAAAGCGCCTGTTGGCAGATATATTCGGTCATTACAGATGTATATACACCCGTTCCGGAACGATTGAAAGACTGGGTTACTATGCCGAAATCTAATGGGTACGAATCCCTTCATACGACAGTAATTGGGCCAGGAGGGAGATTTGTTGAAGTACAAATCAGATCCGAAAGGATGGATGAGATAGCTGAAAAAGGATTTGCTGCTCACTGGAAGTATAAAGGTGTCAAACAAAGTACACAAAATGTTTTCGATACTTGGTTAGATTCCGTAAGAACGTTACTGGAAGACCAAGATAAAGATGCCCTTGAATTCATTTCAGAATTTAAGACCAGCCTATATGGCGAAGGAATATATGTATATACACCTAAAGGCGACATGGTAACACTTCCTAAAGGTGCAACAGCATTGGACTTTGCCTTTAATATTCACTCGGATGTGGGCTACCATACTATTAGTATAAAAATTAATAATAAATTGGTCCCCATGAGTTATGTCCTGGAAAATGGGGATCAAATACAAGTTAACACAAATAAAAATCAAAAACCGAATGAAAACTGGCTAAAAATGGTGATTACCAGCAAAGCCAGAAATAAAATAAAACAAGCTCTCAAGGAAGCCAATAAAATACAGGCAGACTATGGCAAAGAAGAGTTATTTAGAAAACTTAATAACTCAAAACTCGACTTTGAAGAAAATATTGACTTTTTAGTTAAGCATTTTGGATTCAAAAATCGATTTGAACTTTTCCTTGCTATTTCTTTGGACCAAGTTAAAGTCGATCTCAAGAAATTCAAAATTGATGGTGGCAAACTTAGTGAATTCAAGGAAGTACAAAAAGTTAAGACGGAGGAAGTAAGTAACGAATTGGGCAATACATACTATGCTATTGACCCAACCAAGAACAAATCGCTTCTATTAATCAATGGTGAAAGTGCCGATAAATTCAGTTTTCAGTTTGCTTCATGTTGTCATCCCCTGCCGGGTGATGATATTTTCGCTTTTGTCACAACAGCCAATACTCTAAAGATTCACAGAACTTCCTGCCCCAACAGCGAGCACTTACTTGCTTCTTATGGATATCGTGTATTGAAAGCAGACTGGACAAATATCGCAACATCTGCTTTTGTTGAAGAATTAATCATCACCGGTTCGGATAATGGTCCGGGCATCATTCAGTCAATCACGGAAAATATCAATAAGTTTGGTCTCAATATTAAATCTTTCAAAATAGACGGCAATGAAGGTATTTTTGAAGGAACCGTTAAATTAGAAATGCAAAATCTGGATCAAATGAATGCATTAATTCGAACTTTGAAAAACCTTCCTTACGTTTCTAATGTTAGAAGAGGTAATTAGTCTAATTACAGATAATTATATACCTTTATACTAAAATAAAAGACAAATGGCTCGCAATATTGATAAATATGATCAGGATTACACAATTGACACCGGAGTAGAGATTCCACTCAATGAAAAGTTGTTTGCTGAGGTAAAAGTTATTTTTTCAGATTATTTAGAAAAAAACCAATGTAGAAAAACTCCTGAACGGTTTGCTATCTTGGGAGAGATATATCGTCGCGGAGACCATTTCGATGCAGAGACACTCTACTTTCACATGAAAAACCACAATTACAGGGTATCCAGAGCCACTGTTTACAATACTCTGGAACTTTTGGTCAATTGCGATTTG
>CAKUWM010000222.1 GCA_934699305.1 uncultured Saprospiraceae bacterium
CACCATAATCATCCAATGCATGCCTGAAATTCAGTGTAAGCGCGAACAATAATGTTGCTACACCCAAAATAGTTAATAATGATTTTCTCATTTTGATGTTTTTTTTAGTTATTATTTTTTGATTAGAATAGTTTCCACTCTTTTTTTATTTTATCCCGCTTATCAAACGGGATCGTCGAAATACTTTTTTTTCGTAAAAGTTAAATTTTGTTTTCATTGTGTATTGTTGGGTTTGTAAATATGATAATCATTCCGTTATTTAATAATTTTCACAAATCTTTTTTTAATGTATCTACATTTTACCAAACATGAATATGCAAAGTAATCCCAATAATGTAGAATGTGTTTTGTTTATTTTCATCTTCATTTTCAACACATTTGGATATCACTTAATCTTCCGATCAATTAATAGAATACATTATCAAAAACGGATTACCATCTTCCCTTATTATATTAAATTTTTCTCTTAAATTTTTAACTTGAGTTGGAAATTTTTCTTCAAAATTATTATATTCATCCTTACCTTTCCACATTCGATATATATGTTCTGACTCATTAAGTGCGAAGATTGTATTTTCATTGAAACTGATAATTTTTCCAAATGGGAAGAAATATTTTTCGGAATAAGGCTCTAATGTTACAATATCAGCTTCTTTTCTATCTTTATCATACACACACATTAGATATTGTCCTTTATACAGAAAATTTGCAACTAGATGCTGTTCAGTTTCTTGAAAATTAAAAAAGCCATATATATAATTATTATATAATACTAATCGTTCTTGTTCCGTGATTTTATTGATATCCATATCTTTCGGCCACTCCATTTTATTTAAGTCAAAATTATACTTACTTTGCACATCATCATTAGAGATTAAATAAATATTATAATCCATAGGCGTAGTATAATAGTGCTTATCTTTATACTTTGAAAAAGGATAATAACTTCCGTGTGATCGTGATTCCCATATTTTATCTATTTTAAAAAAATTACTTATGGGTTCTAAATTTTTACTTAGTAACCATAAATTATAGGGTTTTTTAAAATCTTCACTATAGTTACCCATATAACCCGAATACGATTCATTCATTTTATTCATGGAGGTAAAGGTTTTTGGCGTTTTTTTTATCAAGCGTAGTTTTTCTCCTCGTAAATCATATTTTAGAACTTTTTTATCGAATCTGCTTAAAATATTCAAGCTCGAATCTATCGGATCAATAAACATATCTGTCAATTGGGCAAATTCTTCAGGGCCGGAACCGTAATTTGAGATAGAACGTAGAAAAGCACCTTCAATATTATACAGATAAATGCTCTTATTTTGATTTTTATCCATAAGATAGATAATAGTATCAAATTTTATTATTTTATCTATTTCTCCTATAATAACTTCATCACAATCTAAACTTATAATATCTACGTCTTTTATTAAATTTACATCATGAATACTTTTCATCTCTTTATCAAAGTCAAGCTTAATAGAAGTTACTTCAGAATAGCTCAGTTGTGGTTTATTATTACAACTATGCAAAATAGAACACAACATTAACGTAACGTAAAAAATAATTTTTTTCATTATTAAAATTATTTTATGTTGTAAGTAAAAGCTATCTTAAAAGGAGGTATTAATGAATTTGAACACTAAAGATTTCTTAATAGAAATTTCAAATTATACAGCTTTCATAAAACCTTTGTCTTTTAAGCTAGCTAATAATTTAAAAATTAAATACTACTAAATGTAAGAGCAGGACAGTACCTAGCTGTACATTGTTGATATCCTGGTTTTGAGCAGTCTGTAGATGCTCCTGAGCTTGTAAGTGTTGCAGTACCATCCATTCCGATCTTTACTTCTGCTATTTTTATTCCTCCTGGACCATAAACTTTAATGGTTGAACCTGCTTGCCCCCGAAGTGTGTAAGTGCAATCTCCATCTGTTCTTTTCCACAAATCACTTGACGTACTACCACCTCCTCCAGAAGTATCTCCACCTCCCGAACTATCACCACCAGAGGTGCCACCTCCTGTATTATTTGACTGCGCCAATACTTCCACATGCAGTTTGTTTTTCAATACACCATAATCATCCAATGCATGCCTGAAATTCAGTGTAAGAGCAAATATTAATGTTGCTACACCTAAAATAGTTAATAATGTTTTCTTCATTTTGATATTTTTTCAGTTATTATTTTTTGATTAGAATAGTTTTCACTCTTTTTTATTTAATCCCGTTTATCAAACGGGATCGTCGGAATACTGTTTTTTCGTAAAAGTTAAATTTTGTTTTCATTGTGTATTGTTGGGTTTGTAAATATGATAATCATTCCGTTGTTTTAATGATTCCCTCAATTCTTTTTTTAATGTATCTACATTATACCAAACATACGTACGCCGGTGCGCATAAACTCCCAAATAGAAAAGATAACCAACAAAAAATACCGTAAATATAAGTTTCAAGCTTTTCTTTCTGTTCATGCTTATAATTTTAACCATATAATAAGCTATAATAAACCCGATTCCAATGACTGCAATATAAGCATAACGGTCGGCCACAACAGCAAAGCGGGATAATGGAATTATATGTAAAGCTATAGCAATGTGAATGGTAAACAATAACATGCCGAAAACAACCTGCCATTTTTTTAGAAATTGCCATAATGCGACGATGATAATCAGCAAAATAGCCGGATAAAATATCATCCAACCGGGAAGTGGATCTCCAACAGCGGAAGGAAAAGGATACAGGTAAGACAGCTTAAACGGAAAAATGATTTTGAACAAGTACTCCATAAAAGAGTAACCTGCAAATACAATACGCTGCCATAGCGGATAATTATCGTTGCCGGAAAGAACCCCTCCTCCATCAGCATACTGAGAATATATAGTAACAATGCCAAATGCAATAGATAACAGAAGAAAAGGTAAAACAATAAGCCAAACTTTTTTTTCAGATAGTTTGTGATTTAACAACCAGTATATTAGCAGCATCCATAACGGAAAAACGACCGCTTGTTCTTTTCCCAGAAAAGAGAAGATATACAAAATTATCGTGTAAATATAGAATCTGATTTTCATGTTTTCCAAATAACATAAAAATGTATATGTCGCTAATAAATAAAACAGAGCATATACCAATATCTTCGACGCACTCATCCAGGCAACCGACTCCACATTAAAGGGATGAATGCAAAAAAACAAAGCCGCGATAAATGAAATTAAGTTGATTTTATCGGGTTCCGGAATCCTCCCACTTAAAGTCAAAAGTTTTTTAAGAACAACAAAAACAAGACAGCTATTTATTAAATGTATCAGAAGACTTGTCAAATGAAACACGAAAGGATTGTATCCGAACGCAGAATATAAGAACAAATAAAGAAACTCATTAAAAGGAGCGTATTGTCCGTGATAAAATTCCGTAAGAATACTCCAAATATTTTGTAAATTGATGCCGCTTTCCGTATAATGGTTCATTACCACCCATTGGTCATCCCAAAAGTCTAAAAGCTGATTATTGAGTATTGGAAAGTATATTAGAGTAACAACAATACTCAATACAATAAAAGCGTATGGATATTGGATGATATGTCTATAAGTAAATTTTACCATTGAGAATTGTGTTTTCAAGAACCTCAAGAACGTGTTTTCTTTATTATTGCAAATTTTCCCGAAAGAAAGACAAAAAAGTTTCCCCGAAGAAATAATATTATGTTAAGATTCTGTTTGAATTCTGTACTCGGTATTATTCGATTTTTTTTAGTGTGCGATTCCACCGGATTTTGTTAGAATAAGGCTCTTTGGATTTCCAAATATATGTGGCTTTGCCCACAATCAGATCATCGGGGAGTAGCCCCCAATAACGAGAATCTTGCGAGTTTTCTACCTTATCGCCACCCATAAAATAATAATTATGCGAGAAAATATAGGTTGAAAGTGGAGTTTTATTATCCCACAGGGTATCCCGTTCAAAACTGAGTGAATATCCTTTCTCCCATTCTATTATTTTTTTGTAGAGAAGAATATTGGTTCTCTTTAAAGCTATTTTATCTCCTATACGGGGAATATATAACGGCCCGAAGTCTTTGATGTTCCAATTGAGTGTACTGTCCCAGGGGAAAGTATGATAAACACCATCGGGCAGCAAGTCTTTTGATTTACGACTCAATAGTTGCTCTGTCGTGATGTTTCCGTATTTTTTTGTTGTATCTGAATTTATTACGTAAAAGCCGTTGATTATTTGAAGCGTATCGCCGGGAATGCCGATGCAGCGTTTAATAAAGTATTTCGACATATTCATTTCAATTTTATCCCACGTAACGGGGTGGGGAATATGGAAAACAACCACATCGTTGTTTTTAATTCGGGTAAAACCGGGCGCTCGACTTATATTTACCTTTTTTCCTTCCACGGCATCAAACAAATCAAACAAGCGGGCGCCGTAAGCCAGTTTGTTTACCAATACGTAATCGCCGGGAATAATGTTGGGTTCCATGGAATCGGTCGGAATTTTGTATGACCCGAAAACGAATACACGCAAGAGGATGAAGCTAAATACCAAAATAGAGGTATAATAAAAGATATTGAGGGCTACATTGCCTATTTTCTTAATTATCGGTTGTTTATTGTTCATTTTTCACATCTTTTTCTTTTAGTATTTTCTTAACTTCATCGCGCATCTCGTTAATGGCCATTGAGTGAACTTTGGGTTCTTTTTCCAGAACGGCATAAGCCGCTTGCTTCATTTTTTCCGGTTGGTAATTAGCGGAATCAGCATATAACTTTGTCAATAGATAATAAGGATAAATTCTTTCGGGCAACAAGTAGGTTGAGTTTAAATAACACGTTTCGGCTTCTTCGTATTTTTTCATTTCGTGGAAATTACGCCCTTTCACGTTATAGAACATGGGGTCGCAACTCAATTCGAGGCCGCGGGACAAAACAGTGTCGGCTTTTTCACGTTGTTCCGTCGCGTTCAGTGCTATGGCATATTCAAATACAAACTTTTGGTCGTGGTTTAATCTGGGGTAAAGTCGTCCATATTCATCTACTATATTTTGATATGCCCGTACTGAATAGAGCGGACGAGTTTTTTTCCATTCTTTTTTTGCCTGAGTATAAGGTTGTAGTTGTTTTAAACATACAAGCCTTCCG
>CAKUWM010000223.1 GCA_934699305.1 uncultured Saprospiraceae bacterium
TGAGAGAATAGTGTAATATTAAAAAATTTAGTATTATAAAAATTACTTGCAGAAGCTAAACTACCAGAACCGCCTTCTGAACGAATTAATCCTTCTAAAGCTAATACTCCGACAACACAGACTATAAAAATAATATTTTGTATTTTTCGATGTGTTTTGTAGTTTTTCTTCTTTGCTATTTTCACTCCATAATAAACTCCAAAAGGAGAAAACAACGTGAGCAGTAAAACTGCTGTCATAATGATAATTGTTATATTCATTTTTCGTTCTTTAATTTAATTTTTGTTCACTGCCTAAAGTATTTGGATTCTTGCAAATCGTTGTTTTTGGGTTTTGTATTGCAATAACCGCTAACGGGAAGCTACTACTCGCTGGCCGACTTTTAGCATTAACTTAGACACGAAGATAAGACTTTTTCCTAAAGAGAAATGTTAACCAAAGAGGATATTTCGGCTTGCGAGTAATAGCATGTTAGCGGTAGTGAATTTGTTTAAGTTACTGCATTTCACTATATTATCCTATTCTTATTTTTTTCGTACCTTTGTGGCGTTATTTATTCTGAATAATGGTCAAGACATCTTTCTTTTATGCCTTACATTATTCTCTTTACTTCATTGTTATTTTTTGAAGTTTTCCGGAATCCAGATGTTCTAAGCATTGTTCAGAACTATTAAACGCAGTATAATTATGATTCAGTACAAAACATACAAAAATGGAGAGACTCTTTCTACAGAAACAGAAAATCAAATCCTTAGTTTTCTCTTTAAACATTTAGACCAGTACGGTGATGCCAAACAAGATATTCAAAAAGCAATTGATTATGTTTTGAAAAGAAAAGGCAGACAAGGAGGCTTGTTATTAACCGCAACAGACGAACAAAAAATAATCGGTGCCGTTGTCATCAATCAAACCGGAATGGAAGGTTACATACCGGAAAATATCTTGGTATATATAGCCACCCACAATCAATACAGAGGAAAAGGTGTGGGGAAAAAACTGATGCAATTGGCTGTTGAACAAACTGAAGGCAATATCGCACTGCACGTAGAGCCGGACAACCCTGCAAAGAAGTTGTACGAAAAATTAGGGTTTACGAATAAATATCTTGAAATGAGACTGAACAAATAAGAATGGCATATATCGTATTAAACAGAAAGAAATTAAAGGAAAATTATCAATACTTAGACAACCTTTTTAATGCCGGGAATATTGAATGGGGTATTGTTTCTAAGGTTTTTTGCGGCTCACGGTTATATTTAAAAGAAATTATCGGTTTAGGTATCCGTCAGATATGCGACAGCAGAATTACCAACCTTAAAATTATAAAATCCATTGACCCTTCAATAGAAACTGTATTTATAAAACCTGCTGCCAAACGATACATTTCCAGTGTCGTAAAATATGCAGATGCCAGCTTTAACACGGAATATGAAACAATTAAAATGCTTTCCGATGAGGCTGTCCGGCAAGACAAACTGCACAAGATTATCATAATGATTGAACTTGGCGAATTGCGGGAAGGTGTGATGCGGGAAGATTTTGTTGATTTTTATGCAAAGGTGTTTAAGTTACCTAATATAGAGGTAGCCGGAATAGGAACTAACCTTACGTGTATGTACGGTGTGCTGCCCAATCAGGATAAGCTGGTACAACTCTGTCTCTACGAGCAGTTGATTGAAGCAAAATTCAATAAAACCATATCTTATATTTCAGGCGGCACATCTGTAACGATACCTTTAATTGCAAAAGGATTATTGCCTAAGGGTGTTAATCATTTTCGTGTGGGAGAATCATTATTTTTAGGAACAGATGTATATAACAATCAGCCCAATCCCAACTTGCATCAAGACGTTTTTAAGCTATATGCAGAAATCATAGAGCTTCGGGAAAAGCCGATGATACCGGACGGAAATTTAGGACATAACCTGACAGGCGATGAATTGCCTTTTGAAGATGAGCAATCGAACGATACTTCTTACAGAGCTATTATAGATATTGGCTTGCTTGACGTGGAAGCCAATCATATTTTTCCGACATCGAAAAACATAAAAATAGTCGGTTCCAGTTCAGATATGATGGTCGTAGATTTGGGAGAGGATTACAAACACTATAAAGTAGGGTCTTTAATAGAATTTAACCTCAACTATATGGGCATCTTACGGGTTATGAACTGCGATTATGTAGATAAACGTATTATGGAAGAATAATTGCTATTGATGTTGTAGTTTTTTTCGCCAGTAAAAATAAAACGGTAAGCCTGAAACAATAAGCAATAAACCCATTAATGATTTTGCGGGCGACTCGTAAAAAGAGATACCCGACAGCACAACACAAAAGAAAATAAACACAACCGGTACAAATGGATACAAGGGCGTTTTATACGGTCGCGGTGTTTCTTTCATTGTTTTTCGCAATCGAATCACACCAAAAACAATCAGTCCGTTGAAAATAAAGGCGGCAATAATGACCAAATCTGTCAGCAACTCAAAAGAGCCGGAAAAAACAAGCAAACAAGCCCATACACATTGATATATCAATGCGTATTTTGGGGTTTGGTTCTGTGAATGTGTTCGGGCAGCTTTTCTGAAAAACAATCTTTTCTGAGCCATTGCATAATAAATCCTTGAAGATACAAGAATGGTGGCATTTGTACATCCGAAAGTAGAAACCAATATCATCGCACTAATGACATAAGCACCTCCCGAACCTAATATTTTATCCATTACTAATACGGCTGCTATATTGTTTTCGTTTTGATGAATGGTTGTCAGCATTTCGTCAATCGGCATCACATACAAATAAGCGGAATTAACCAACAGGTAAAGTAAAATGATTATAGAAATACCAATAAACAAAGCACGGGGCAAATTCTTTTGCGGATTCTTAATTTCTTCTCCGATAAAACCTAAGCCCAGCCAGCCTTCATACCCCCAAAAAGCGGCACGCATTGCCAAAACCATTGCACTGATAAATGCAAATAGTGTAAATCCTTCCTTAGGGTAATCCTTGGAAAGAATTCCAAAAGTGGAAACACTTCCCGCTCCGCTTCCAAATGCGCCAATTATTACCGAAGAAAGGGAAATCACAATCAAAAAAGTAAAAATAAGACTGAGATTACCGCCTTTTTTTGTTCCTTTTATATTTACCAAAGTCAAAGCAATGATAAGCAAACAGGAAATTATTTTTGCACCTATATTATCTAAAGGATATAGTCCAAGAAAAGTGAAAGATTCATAATGTTCCGGTAATCGCGGTAATGTGGTAAAAGTATTCAATGCTCCTGCAAAAACAAAGGCGATGGAAGAAATAGCTGCCGTTTGTATTACCGTAAAGCAAGACCAACCATAAAGAAAAGAGATTAACTTGCCATACACTTTTTCTAACCAAATGAATGGTCCGCCCGAATCGGGAAACATCGCACCCAGTTCCGCAATACAAAACACGCCAAAAAGCACAATAATACCGGCAAGTAACCAAGCTGCAACGACTAACCAAGGGGTATGTAACATCTCTGCCATTGGTGCCACTTTTTTAAATACTCCCGAGCCAATAATGGCACTCATCACAATGATAACAGCCATTTTAAGCCCGAATGATTTTTTCAGTTCCGAGTTATTGATACTCATCTTGTCGTTTTTTGTGAAGGTTAAAAAACTACGTCACATTGTTTTTGTTAAATGCGGCAGCAAAATTCTTTCCGCTTGGTTCTTGGAATATATCTAACCCGAAGAATATAGCCGTTGAATACAGGTGGTCAAAAATATCTGCCTGAATAACTTCATAAGCGCCCCAGTCAGTAGTGTTGGTAAAACAATAAATTTCTAACGGGATACCCCTGCTCTCGTTTGCAAGTTGCCTGACCATAATGGTCATATCCTGTCTTACACTTGGGTGGTTTTTCAGATAGTTCCCGATGTATATCCTGTACACACCAAGGTTAGTCATTCTCCGTCCGTTGATTAAAACGGAAGTGTCAATCTGCTTTTTATGATTATATTCTTCTATTTCTTTCTGTTTGTTTTCTATATAATCGTTGATAAGCTGATATGTTTTAAATTTTTCTCGCGTTTCGGCATCAACAAGTTTTACGGAATTTACATCTATAAAAATGGCTCTTTTTATCCGTCTTCCGCCACTTTGTTCCATCCCTCTCCAGTTTTTAAAGCTGTCTGTAATGAAATAATAAGTTGGAATGGTTGTAATAGTTTTATCAAAATTCTGTACCTTAACCGTATTCAGGTTGATGTCAATCACATCTCCATCAGCATTAAATTTAGGCATTTCCACCCAGTCTCCTACACGCACCATATCATTTGAAGACATTTGCACACTTGCCACCAATCCTAAAATGGTATCTTTAAATACCAACAATAAAATGGCGGTCATCGCTCCAAAAGCACTTAGGAAATATATAGGTGATTTGCCTAATATTGCTGAAAGGGCTAAAATAATCGTAACGATATAGAGCAATATTCTCACTAATTGAAAGTAGCTCGTTAGTGGTTTGTCCTTAAATGCAGGGTGTTGAGATAAGCCATATTCGCCTACTTTTGATATGGCAAAAAATATGGTCATACTGACAATGATAAGGTAAGCATCTGTTAATCTTATAACAAAAGGAAGGATTTGCTCAAAATCAGAAAAAATAACCGGAGCCATTATGAGAACAAAGACAGCGGGAACGATATGAGCCAAATTGTCAAACGCTCTCGTATCAGCAAATAAATCGTCCCACGTGAAGGATGTTTTTCTGAATATCTTGTAGAGATAATGTATAAAAACTCTTTTGGTAATAAAAAACGCAAGAGATGATATAGTAACGAGGAAGATAACAAATAAGAGTAGTCTGCAATAAACAGCCCACTCTGCCGAAATTCCTAAGCTTGTTATTAATAGTTCTGTTTGGTCTTCAATATAATTTATCCAATTCATATCGCGAATTTAATCAAAATGTTGGGACAGGCTATAAGAGGCTGTTAAACCTTTTCTGCCGCTTGGTGTTGATGCGGTTTCGTGTCATTACCGCTAACGGTTTTGCGTTTGGCGTTCGTGCGGGATTTCGGAGCGCAAAACTGTCAACCCAGCACTAAAGTTGATTTGAAAAACTACACTTGAATTTAAGCACTTCACCCCGCATGACGCCA
>CAKUWM010000224.1 GCA_934699305.1 uncultured Saprospiraceae bacterium
TTACTTTCATCGTATATCCTGTACTGTCGGGCGATGAATTAAAATCGACAGTAGACACTTATTCCACCATGCTCAAAAATGAGGGATGTAAGATTGTCGCAATAGATGAAATGGGCCTAAAACAATTGGCTTATGACATCAACAAGCGTTCTTCAGGTATTTATTATACCATTGAATTTCAGTCTGAATCCGGCGAAATAATCGCTAAAATGGAACTCGCACTTCGTCGTGATGAGCGTATTATGCGCTTTTTGACGGTTAGACTTGATAAATTTGGAGTCAAATACAACGAAGATAAAAGAGCCGGCAAGATAGCCAAGGTTAAGGAAAAAGTTAAAGTAGAAGCACCAACAGCAGAGCAATCAGCTCCAAAACCTTCTTATAAAAAGGTGGAAAAGCCGACTGAATCTGTTGCTACTACAGAACCGGCTGAACCGACTGAACCGGCTGAACCAACTGAATCGGTTGAAACAACCGAAGGGGAATAATTATTAATAACTAAAATTAAATTTGAACATGGCTTCAAGAGATGATATAAAATTTCTAAGTAATCCAAACTTAGGACAAAATAGAAAAAAGTATTGCCGATTCCGTAAGTTCGGTATCAAGCACATAGATTACAAAGATCCGGATTTCCTTCTTCAGTTTATTAATGAGCAAGGTAAAATTCTTCCACGAAGAATTACGGGTAACTCATTGAAATACCAGCGCAAAATGGCTACTGCTATCAAGAGAGCCAGACACCTTGGTATGTTACCTTATGTTGCTGACCTTTTAAAATAACCTTTAAAGTAGAAAAAATGGATATTATATTGTTGAAAGACATCGATAAAGTAGGTGGAAAACACGAAATAGTTAAAGTAAAAGATGGTTATGGGCGTAAATATCTTATCCCTCAAGGATTAGCTGTAGTTGCTAATGCCGGAAATCGCAGAATGTTGGAAGATTTAATCCGACAAGAAGAGCAAAAAGAATCTAAGAGAGTAGATGAATACAAGGAAATGGCCGCCAAGTTGGAAGGTGTGACCCTTAAAATAGGTGCTAAAGCCGGAACAAGTGGTAAAATCTTCGGTTCTGTAACCAATGTACAGTTGGTCAATGCTTTGAAAGATCAAGTAGGAATAGAAGTCGAAAGAAAGAAAATAATCATCGAAGAAGAAGTGAAAAGCCTTGGTAGTTATACCGCTAAGTTGAATCTTCACAAAGATGTTCAGTCTTCTGTTGCATTTGAAATCATCGAAGAATAATTATTCGATTTCTTAAATGAACTATTAGGAGATTGGCATTGGTCGGTCTCCTTTTTTATTGAATATGATACTTTCCGATACACAAATTCTTAAAAGCATCGAAGAAAAGACGATTGTTATCGAACCCTTCGATATTGATTGCCTTGGGACTAACTCGTACGATGTTCACCTCGGTAATTATTTGGCAACATACACTGATGATGTACTGGATGCCAGGCGACACAATCAAATTACAACCTTCGAGATTCCGGATGAGGGATTTATTTTGATGCCCAATGTCCTATATCTCGGCATTACCTTGGAATATACAGAAACTCACGCCACTGTCCCTTTTTTGGAAGGAAAGTCAAGCGTTGGCAGATTGGGGATAGACATTCATGCTACCGCAGGAAAGGGCGATGTCGGCTTCTGCAACCACTGGACGCTTGAAATAAGCACCTCTCATAAGGTTAAGGTGTATAAAGGTATGCCCATCGGCCAACTCATCTACTTCACTGTTGAAGGCGATATTAATAACTACTACAATAAGAAAAAAAATGCAAAATACAATCAAAGGTCTGACAAACCAAAAGAAAGTATGATGTGGAAAAACAATTTTTAAAGAATTAATTAAGTACCTCTTACAAAGTTTAGTATGGATCGGAATAATATAATAGGCTTCGCTTTACTCGCCATCCTTTTTACCATTTGGATTACGGTCAACAATAACAATACTGAAAAGAATCAGATCTTAAAGAAACAACAGGATTCCATCGCTGTCGCCAAACAAAATCAGCACATTGCAGATTCTTTGAAAGTTATTCAGCTTACAACCGTCAAGCCGGATTCAATCAAGCAAGTATCATCTGATACTACGGCTCAGAATATTGTTCAGAAGCCCATGGATGTTACTATTGAAAATGACTTGATGGCATTGACAGTAACCAATGTCGGCGCTAAAATAAAGGGCATCCTTCTGAAAAAGTATAAAACCAGTAGCGAAGATAAGAAGGGTGATGAAGTGAGAGATCCGTTATACTTGCAGAATGCTCCCGAAAATATTCAGGAATATATCCTTCCTCTGTCTAATGGAAGTCTCTTGAAAACAGGCTCTTTGCCTTCACAAGTCGAAAAGATTGACAATAAAATAGTTGTTAAAACAACTTTGCCCAATAATGCAATGCTCGAACAAAGCTATCGATTGGATGATGCCTCTTATCAGATTGATTATGAAGTGAAAATAGTCGGTAATCCGGGATTAGACGTGTCAAAACCGGTGTCTATTCGGTGGGTTGATAATTTGACCCGATTGGAAAAGAATTATGCATACGAAAGAACTTATAGTACACTTTATTTCAAAGAAGTGGGAGAGTCGAGTGACTATGTTTCTTATTCCAAGGATAAAACCCTTAAACTGGACGGTAGAAAATTAGAATGGATTTCTAATGTTAATCAGTTTTTTAATTCATCGTGGATTCCTGATAAACCGTTTGAAAATGCAGAATTAACCATTAAGCAGGGTGTGGGTGAAGAGAAATATCTGAAACGCACGGAAGCAGTGGTCTCCATACCGGCTGAGTTTAACAATGGCGGTGTATTTAAAATGAAGATGTACACCGGACCTAACGAGTTTGAGAGGCTAAGGGCATACAATAATAGTCTGGACGATGTTATACAGTTTGGAAGCAGTATCTTGGGGTCTATAAATAAATGGGTCATCAGGCCGATATTTACATTTCTTGGTTCTTTTTTGTCGAGCCAAGGATTAGTAATCTTTCTGTTGACACTCTTTGTGAAGCTTGCATTATGGCCTTTGACGTATAAGATGATATATTCTCAATCAAAGATGTCGTCATTGAAGCCTAAGCTGGATAAGTTGAAAGCGAAGTATGGTGACGATTCGCAGAAAATACAAATGGAGACTATGGCGCTATACAGGGAATTTGGAGTAAATCCTTTAGGAGGGTGCCTGCCCATGGTGTTGCAAATGCCGATATGGTTTGCTTTATATCGATTTTTCCCGGCTTCTATTGAATTTAGGCAAGCGCCATTTTTATGGGCGACGGACTTATCGAGTTATGATGTATTCTTTAAGTTTCCTTTTCATGTTCCAATGTTGGGGAGTCATTTGAGTTTATTTACTGTACTGTGGACAGTTACCACACTTTTATATACGTGGTACAACTTTAAGAAGATTGACACAACATCGACTGCTGCCAATCCGGCATTAAAGTATATGCAGTATATTATGCCGGTATTTTTTATGGCATTCTTCAATAGCTTTGCTTCCGGATTGACTTGTTATTTAGTGTTTAGTAATATTATCAATATTGTACAGACTCTCGTTACCAAGAATTATTTAATCAATCAGGATAAGATTGAACGGGAGTTGGAAAACTATAAAAAGAAACCCAAGAAAAAAGGCGGATTCTCAGAACGGTTGGGCGAAATGTTGAAAGAGCAACAAAGAATAGCCGAACAAAGAAATAATACTAAGAAGTAACGTACATTTACTTTTTTAATTTATTTTTATGCGAGTCTCTCCTTTAGTCTTTCAGGAGCCGGTAGGCGTTATTGGATCCGGCACATTTGCTGTGACAATAGCCCATTTACTTTCGCATAATTCCAATGTGTTGTTATATGCTCGACGGCAAGAAGTAGTTGATTCTATCAATAAAAATCATCAGATGTATGATTGTCAGCTACACAATCGGGTTAAAGCGACCAACGATATCAGTATGATTGGCCGACAGTGCTCATTGATATTCCCTATAATACCCTCGGAATTTTTTCGTGAAACGATAGCACAGGTATCTGAATTTTTAACACCGAAACATATTTTAATTCATGGAACAAAGGGATTTGATATAAAAGGTGAATTTGATATGGCTCATCCTCGATTTTCTAAGGATAATATTCGGACGATGAGTGAAGTTATTCGGGAAGAGACGAGTGTTATAAGGATTGGAGCTCTATCGGGACCCAACTTATATCGTGAGATTCTAGATGGTCAGCCTGCAGCCACTGTGGTTGCATCGCCTTATGAAGAAGTCGTCAAAATATGCCAAAAAGTGCTGGATGGCCCCAAATTTGCAGTTTTCGGTTCACAGGAATTGCTTGGAGCTGAGCTTGCCGGGGCATTGAAAAATGTGATTGCTCTTTGTACAGGAATGCTCAACGGCATTGGGATGGGGAAAAATCTTGAGGCATTATTGATTACCAGGGGCCTTAGAGAACTGATTTATATCGGAAAGGCCATGGACGTGCCGACAAGAGCCTTTTTGGGAACAGCCGGAATTGGCGACCTTGTTGCTACCGCCACCAGCCCTTCCAGTCGAAATTACCGTTTTGGACAAAGATTAGCCAGAGGGGAATCAAAGGAAGAAATAGCGAACAGCATGGATGGGCTTGCTGAAGGAGTAAGGGCTCTTATCATTACGAATGGCTTAATTAAGCATTATAGTGTTCAATCCCCTATCATTACGATGTTGTACAAAGTCGTTTTCGAAGGATACGATCTAAACAAGGCGATTCAATTTTTGATGAGATACCCATATATTCAAGATGTAGATTTCTTGTGATGAATGCATTAAGTATAGCGCAAAAAAATGAAAGTTAAAATTATGTTAAGAAAAATTTAAAGAACTGTTACGGTTATTTAGGAAATATTAACATTTGATTCTGAAGTAAAATGCATATAACACAAAGAGAACCAACGTAATATAATGAATGAAAAAAAATGAAAAAATACTTGCTGAAATAAAAACTTGCCTTATCTTTGCCTTAGTTTTAACAAAATTTTAAAGTTTATTTCGAAATGAAAAAATTAATTCTTTCTCTAGTTGTAGT
>CAKUWM010000225.1 GCA_934699305.1 uncultured Saprospiraceae bacterium
CTCCACTTCGGTCAGAAGGACTTAAAATAATGGAAAAACTCTACTAAAAAAGTGTCCGGAAATATTAAGCCACCTCATGGAAACCTCTGAATCCATTCTATAAATTAATATGGTGGCTTATGGATCACATTGTATAAGTAATAGTTGTTGTAGTAATTCAAAATAAAAAACAAGATGTAAAATTGAATATTTAATGTATTCCGATTTAAGAATCGGAATACATTATTAAATTGAATTGATATGAAACATAGAATATTATTTTTATTTTGTTTGGTAGGTTTATTGTCATGTAATAAACGCCTTAGCCCATTAAAAGGCAATTATTATGTCGAAAAGATCTCTGCTTTTCAAACCATTACACACAAGAATAAAGACGGAAATATTGATTATTTCTGCGGATTTTCTTTAGACTATAATATTAATCAACCAATCACAGGCATTGAATACATTCATAAGGAAGGAATAAAAGTTTCAACGGATACCGGCGAAACTTTTTTTACAATTAAGGATACTTCTCTTATTAATTCGATAAAATGCGATCGAATATTTGAAGTTAAAATAGTAAAACCATCCGAAATGAATAACAATATTGTTTCTTTTATTAAAAGTAGATTAAGCATCCCTGCCAAAAACTGTGATGACGATTGCTTGCCAGGAGCGTGCGGGGCAGTTGGGGTAAGTTTTTCTTCTAAGAAACCTAAGGCTTCATATACTATAAATGTTAGTTCAGACCCTAAACACTATTATGTTTGTCTAAAAAAATTGGATTATTTCTATCCGGTATTTATTGGTAAAAAATGTTGCAGGTAATGAATAAGCGGATTTAAGTAACAAAACAATTTCAAACATCACTTACACACAACCTAATCTTATTCAGCACATATACGGTTACATATTCAATATTTCTTTCACGATCCCGATTAAAATTGATTTTATAAGCTTGAGTCTCTCCCTCTTTTATGGCTAATCCGACCCAAAATGTCCCCACCGGCTTAGCTTCACTTCCCCCATCAGGCCCGGCAATCCCGGTTACACTTGCTGCGATATCAACATCCAACACCCGAAGTGCACCGTCAGCCATCTCACGAGCCACAACTTCACTAACCGCACCATAGCTTTCTATGCTTTCCCTACGTACACCCAACACAGACTCTTTGATTTCATTGGCATACGATACGATGCCACCTTTATAAAATCTTGATGCGCCTGACGCCGCAGTTATATGCTTACTTATGTTTCCACCTGTACAGCTTTCAGCAAGCCCCAACGTCATTTTTTTACGATGCATCAATTCTTGTAGCGCTTGAGACAATGTCATGTCCCCTTCGCCATATACCGCCTCACCAAGAAATAATATAATAGCATCAGCCACTTCATCTACTTTCTTTTGCAAAAGCTGTCCATCTTCACCTATTCCACTAATCCGCAACCTAACCCTGCCTATATCCGGAAGATACGCCAATGAAAGCCCATCCGACATATTCGATTCAATATCCGAAATTTTCTCCGCAATACTTGTTTCACCCATACCTACCGTCAATATCGTCCGCTGAATCAACTTCTCTTTTCCAATAAAAGGCCGAATTACCGGCACGAAACGATCCAAAAACAAGTGTTTCATTTCATAAGGCACACCCGGAAAGCTTACCAAATGCTTGCCTCCCTGATAATGGTACATCCCGGGAGCCGTCCCCATATCATTGGTCAACAATGTTATACCTTCCGGCAACATAGCCTGTTGTCTCAGTGCATCTTCCGGCTTCCTTCCCCTCGATGCAAAATAAGCCTCCAAACGATCCCATGTGGGTTGATGAAAAAAAACTTCCAAACCATAATATTTGGCAACGGCCCTCACCGTATAGTCATCATTGGTCGGACCGAGCCCACCCGTTAATATCAATAAGTCACACTCGTCAAAAGCCCTATTTATCACTTCTACAGCCGAATCCACACCATCTTTGATCGTCAAATGGTTGATAATATTGATATTAAGCGCAGTGCATTGCTGTGAAATCCACTGCGTATTGGTATCCAACACCTGACCGATGAGCAATTCATCACCGATAGCAATTATCGTTGCTTTCATGGAATTTTATTTTCATTCAATACCAAAACACGCAAAGAAGCCGGTTGGTTGATAATGGAAATTTTACGCTGATCCAATATATGAAACTCGCCATCAGCTTGGATCTGCAATGGATGTGATCCTTCTATTTCGATATTAGCGGACAAAACATTGGTAACTTTCCGCAGTAAGTGCCCTTTTCGAATCAAAGAAGCCATCCCAAACAAGGCAAATCCGGGTAAGGTGCGATATGGTATTATCAAAACATCCAACAAGCCATCTCTCAGAGAGGCCGCCGGACCCAAGGTCATGTTGTACCCCATCTTATTGCTATTAGAGATAAAAAGGTGCTTGGAGGCAGTCTCTCGTCCATTACACCTGATATGCATTGCCTGGGCATTACCAATTGATTTCAACGAAGCCAGACCCGCCTTGAAATATCCGGAAAGCTTTCTCTGAGGAATCATTTCGTACTGATGAATCAACTCCGCCGGAAATCCCATTCCACAGTTGCTGAAAAATCGAATATCTCCAGCCAATGCAGTATCAATAGATATTGTAAGACCATTTTTAATTATATGAAGGCAATTCTCTATCTTTTTCGGAATTTTTAGGTGGCTCGCCAATCCATTGCCCGATCCACGTGGGATAATTCCCAAAATAATATTTGTTCCTGCTAAGTGACGGGCAACTTCATTGATTGTCCCATCGCCACCACATGCCACAATAATATCAGCAGCCCAACTAATCGCCTGTTGAACCAATTCCATTGTGCCCCCTTTCTTCTCAATTACTTGCCGCCTAACTTCATATTCCTTACTGGAGAAATACGATTGCAATAATTCGTTGGTAATTTCATCAGCTTGAGTTCCACTTCCTGATATAGGATTGATAATAAATGCAATTCTCTTCATTGAAAAAGATTATTTCCAAATATATGAATAATATACTCTTTTTCTATTTTGCTTTAAACCATTTGACCAAATCTTTGAAAGTGGCTTTTTTACCATACATCAAAATGCCCACTCTATATATCCGTGCCGACAACCAGGCAAAGAATAAAGAGGCTAAAAATAACAATATTAAACTGGCAAATATCTGCCAGGTCGGCGGTTCAAACGCCAACCTCACCGGCATGACTATTGGAGAAAATAATGGCATCATGCTGCTCCATACGGCTAAGTCACTATTGGGCGACTGCAAAGCCGAAATAGATATATAGAATCCAAATAAAAGCGGCATAATTACCAAAAATGTCAAACTCTGCCCCTCTCCTTGATCATCGCCCATTGAAGATCCGATAGCGGCAAATAATGACGAATACATCAAATAGCCCAATAAGAAAAATAAAAATATGGTTGGTATTATTACCCACCAATTTACAGCAGCCAATTGCGTCATGACATCTCCCATCATAGAATTCATTGTCTCTATCTGAGCTGTATCCCCTACTGCATTAGGAGGTATATTGGCCGACATATCCGTACTACCCGAAATTAGATATGTGATTAAAAAAATGAATAACGGAGTCGTTATACACCATATTATCACCTGAAACAAACCAACTAACCCCACTCCGATTATCTTACCAAACATCAACTCAGCAGGCTTTACTGTACTAATCATTACTTCGACAATACGATTGGCCTTTTCTTCCATGACACTTCGCATTATCATACTGCCGTTGATAGTCAATAATAAATAGAGAAATACTCCAAATATCCCCCCAATTACAGCTGCTACTTCACTACCACTCTCCTTCTTCCCACTTACATTCTCATCAATTAGATGAATACTTTTGTCCAGATTATCCAATTTACTTCTATCCAATCCCAATATTTCTAACTTTTTGTTTTTAACATTGGACTGAATAAAATCTATCAAAGTAGCTTTCGTTCCAAGATCTACCTTCTTTGTTGTCTGAATAATAGGAGCGTATTCTGATTCCAAATCCGAAGAAATCGGTGGTAGAATTAAGACCCCATCGTATCCATTTTCGAGTTTTTGAATTACATCATCATCCTTACTACTATCTCTTGTAAAAACTAAATTATTCCACTTTTGTACATCAGCCGGAATAATCTGTGTTGAATCTTTTAGTATTAATTTAACTTGAGAATCACTCTTATAGGACATAATTACACCCAATGAACCGGAAAATATAGCTATTATTAAAGGCATAAAAAGAGTAATCAACAAAAACTTTTTCTTCAAAGCCCTCGTCATAAACTCCCTTTTGGCAACTATCCAAGTATTATTCATTCAAGTATATTTTAAGAATAAAAAGCGAAAATAAATTAAAATGCTAAATTACAAGTATGTATTTAATTAATTATACAAAAGAATGTCTTATCTTTGCGCAACTTTTTAAGAATTTGTTAAACCCTAATGGGAATATAGACATCTATGGAAAATAAATTAAATACTTTAAGAACGCTTATTGATGAAAAGAAAAATATCATCATTGGTATATTAGCCGGATTAGCTCTGTTAGTTGGCGGTTATTTTATATACAAAGCATTTTTTATTAATCCAAAAAATAAAACAGCTGCTGATCAAATGTTTCAAGCACAGTTTATGTTTGACAAAGACTCTTTCCAATTAGCACTAAATAATCCCGGATTAGGCGGTTCAGGCTTTTTGAAAATTATTGAAAATTATGGCAATACACCAACAGGTAATATCGCTAAATATTATGCAGGAATCAGCTATCTTCACCTCAATGACTTTGATAAGGCTATTAAATACTTGGAGGATTACAAACCGGCAGGTGAAATAACACCGGCAATGACTTTTGTTGCCTTAGGTGATGCTTATTCTGAAAAGAAAAATGACGATAAAGCTCTCAGTTATTATCAAAAAGCAGCCAACAATGCTGACAACGATCTTACCGGTCCTTATACCCTAAAAAAACTGGGAGGCTTCCAAGAAAAATTAGGTAAATATGCGGATGCAGCAAGCT
>CAKUWM010000226.1 GCA_934699305.1 uncultured Saprospiraceae bacterium
TCAAAGTCCAAAAGCTTACTCACCGCAGCATACACAAACAAAAGAATGAACAGTAAACTGACCAGCCACGGTATTTTTTTAGTAAAGGATTCTGGAACTCTCATACCATTTGATTTGATATGTTAAAGTTCGGGACATCTATTTGATTTTAAGGGAGGAACTTTTGTAGAAAAGGGATTAAAAATTTGAAGCAATCTATGAAACCCTAGCCATTGTTTATCTTTCGCATCTCGCTCGGCGAATGCCCATAGGTGTTTTTGAACGATCTTGAAAAATGGGGCAAACTTTTGAAACCGGTCATTTCGGCAATACTTTTAAAGGGGCGATCGCTATAGAGCACCATCATCAAGGCCTTCCTCAGACGCTCCTCAATCAAAAACTTATGGACCGTAGTGCCGTATAACTCCTTGAACCCATACTTGAGTTTAAATTCGTTGGTTCCAAGTTGTAGTGCAAATTCTTTAAGCGATGGAAAGTCATGCTCTAGATTGGTAAGAATCATGTCGTGGCCCATTTTGATCTTTTGAATATCTTCCAAACTCAATCGTACTTTTGACTTCTTCAGTAAAGCTATCCTGTCTTTTACAGACCTCTTTTTTTCATTAAGCTTTCCTTTATTGATCTTACCAGTAATCCCAGATTGAAGTTTCTTTTGATAATTGGTGTGGTGAATGACGGTGATAAGAGTCCGATAGCCTTGTGCAGTTTTATAATATCTTGAGACATATACAGTTTTAGGTATCTCAAGGCCGCCTTTGGATTTGAATACCAAGTCTACGGACGTATCATAGTCGCGCCTCTTTGCACTCTGCTGAAAAACTTTTTCCCATTTTTTGACAGAGCCCTCCGTTAAAAGTGCTTCAAAAGGTCGGTCAATGATATTACTTTTACGTCGCGACAGGGCATTACAAGCTTGCTTATTTACCATCTCAACCATTCCATGTTCATCAATGATGAAACTCATTTGGACAACATCCAAAATGGCAGCATACCGATTGGCATAACCCTGATGGACCAAAACGTCTTGAAACTCTTCTGCCAAAACATTAAAACCAATAATAAAGGACTCAAGAATGTCATTATGTTCTGAGCGCTTGATTCTTTGGTAATAACTTCCTGACAACATTTTTAAAAGCATCACTCTAAGTGAAGATAGTCTCTGTTCTATATGTTCTTCCATGGTAACAAGCTTTTAAACTGTTTACCTAAACCTATTCAAAAATTCAATAGCCTCTTCACTGTTCAAAAATGATTTTGTAGGTATGGTAGGCAAATTTGTTGTTAAATATATGTCGGATAACATTTCTGAAACTGGAGAATCAACAACAAAGGCAACGGCATTAACAAAAGCGGATCCTTCTAAGGATAAATATGCACGTGCTGCCTTATCTATTCCCTGTATAGCTCGAATGTCACAAAGTACGGGCATAAATCGCCCAGCCTGCAATTTAAGTCGATCTTTTACTATACGGACCGATGATGAAATGTCCAGATCAATGTCTTTGTATATAACATGTACTACTCCATCAATTATCTCATAGGTTGCATAATCATTTTCAGCTAACATAATTAAGCATTTTTAAAAACCGGCAAACTCAAAATTACAAAATATGCTATTGTTTTATTTAACCTATCAGGAGGGAGGATTAGCAAATAAGGATTAAATACTTGCATAAAACGGATAAAAATTTGACTAATCGGGATTATAGTTAGGTTAAATCCTACAAAATCATCCAAAAGATATTAAATTTTATCCCACAAAAAAAATAAAAATCATGGCAAAAATCCAACACAACAATTTTTTAGATTCTGTAAATGATGTGTTTACAGATGCAAAAAAAGCGGGCGTTCTGCATTTATACGCCGACGGCAATCAGTTTTCCGGTCGTACCATAAGCGTTGAAAACAATTCATTGTTCCATTTTGGAACCACGGGATATTTAGGGTTGGAACAAGACCCTCGTCTCAAGAAAGCGGCCATCAATGCCATTAACAAATATGGCACGCAGTTTCCGCTATCAAAGTCCTATATTTCCAACCCTCTATATAAAGCGCTGGAAGAAAAGGTGTACGCTATGTACAACCATCCTATTGTGATTACCAAAAACAGTACCCTCGGCCATATGGGAGTCATCCCGAGTGCCGTCAAAGATCAAGATGCCATTATCCTGGACCATCAGGTACATTGGAGTGTACAAAGTGCGGCAAAAATCTTAAAAACGAGAAGCGTCCCTATTGACATGATTCGCCATAACGATCTCAACATGTTGGAGGACAAAATCAAACGCCATTCGAATGGGAGACGAAAAATTTGGTATATGGCCGATGGCATTTATTCAATGTTTGGAGATTTTGCACCGGTTAAGGAACTGAAGATGTTAGGCGACAAATACCCGCAATTGCATCTCTATTTTGATGACGTCCACGGAATGAGCTGGATTGGAAAGAATGGCACTGGTTATGTGATGAGTGAACTGGGTGAACTTTCAGAAAACATGCTCCTGTTTGGAACCCTGAGCAAAACATTTGGTGCCAGTGGTTCTGTTTTGGTATGCCCCAATAAAAAAATGCATCAAGAAATAAAAACCTTTGGAGGCCCGCTTACGTTTTCGGCACAACTTGAACCAGCTTCGGTTGCAGCGGCGACGGCCTCCGCTGAAATCCATCTGAGTCCTGAAATCTATTCACTTCAATACGCGCTGGAACAACGAGTCGCCTACTTTAATGATCTTATTCAAGAGACGACATTGCCCCTGGTGGACAAAAATAATTCTCCTGTATTCTATATAGGCACAGGGATGCCAAAAACAGGCTACAACTTTGTGAACCGTTTAATGAAGGAAGGCTATTATACAAATCTGGGCCTGTTTCCAGCCGTTCCGGTGAAGAACACAGGGGTAAGAATAACGATATCCCTACACAACCAAAAGGAAGAAATCAAAGGCCTTGTCGATGCCATGGCCTACCATTTGCCAAAGGCACTTGAGGAAACCCACTCCGATCTCAATCGCGTCCATAGTGCCTTCAGGATGGAGAGCAGGCCTAAACCGAAAAAACAATTGACAGGCACAGATCTCAGTCTTGTAATGGAAACTTCCATAACCAAAATTGATAAAATCCTTTGGAACGCCCATATTGGCCAAAATGGCATTCATGACTGGGATGGACTTCTTTTTCTTGAACAGACATTTAAGGGTAATCAACTAAAAGAGCACAACTGGGACTTTTACTATATCATAATTCTTGACGAAGACGAGAAACCCGTTTTGGCAACTTTTACGACGGTGAGCTTATGGAAAGACGATATGTTGGCAAATGTAGCGGCATCAAAGGCCATTGAAAAGGAACGTTTATCAGACCCTTATCATTTAACCTCAAAAGTGTTGTCGTTGGGCTGTCTTTTTACAGAAGGGGAGCATCTTTATATTGACGAAGCGCATCCGTTAAAGAATGATGCCCTCATGATGTTGATGCAAAACTTGGAATTATTGGAAGCAGAGAATGGTGCCCAGATGGTCGTTTTACGAGATTTTACTGAAGCACACAGTTTACACAATTATTTTCAGGGCCAGGGCTTTGTTCGGATCCAAATGCCAAAGGCTTGCGAAATCCACTTAATGAACAAGGAGTCCATAGAGCGCTATTCTTCCAGACTGTCCGCAAGGAACAAAAGACATTTGAGAAAGGAAATCTTGGCCTATGAGCCCCGGTTAAACATATCTATCCAACAGGACCTGGATTATGGACAGGTATCCCAAGTGCACAGATTATATACCAAGGTCCAACAACACAATTTGGGCCTAAACACCTTTGTTTATCCCGAGAAATTATTCCTGCACATGTCCGAGCATCCCAATTGGGAATTTATAATCCTGTCTCCTAAGGACACTCCCCAAGAGATCATTGGCGTGATGTTCTGCTATAAAAACAAGCTGACCTATGTACCTTCGTTAGTGGGGATGAATTACGACAAACTGAACCTCTACCACACTTACCGCCAGTTGTTATATCAAACGATAAAAAGAGCTATCGATCTCAATCTTCATCGTGTCAACCTAGGATTGACGGCTTCTTTTGAAAAAAGAAAACTTGGTGCCACGGTAAAAGACACCTACGCCTATATCCAAACTTCTGACAATTTTACCTTGGAACTTATCGGTTTGATGGAGTCCAAATAAGTGAATAACGTGATTTTGCCCAGTCATGAATTATCAGAAGTTTATATCCGAATTTGAAACGCACTTGGAAGCCCTGGAATCCAGAACGGATGATGTTTTGTATAAGGCGGAGAACGGTATTTCCCGAACAGAGAAATACATCAAATCATTGCGTAAAAAGGTGGTTGAAATAGGCTTTAAAAGTAAGGAGGAAGAAATTTGTTTTTTCAAACACATTAAACCTCAAATTTTCAGTAAGCTGATTTATTATGTTAAGCTTTTCAATATTGAGAGCAAACGTCCCAGGGGCAGTTCGAAATTCCAGATCAAATATCTCAATGAACACATCAACAAATTACAGGTGTACTTTAATGACAACCTAGAGTTTTACCATTATTATCGGAGAGGTGCTACCACCCTGGATGCGGAATATTTTACCAGAGGCAAGTCAGATCTTAGGTTGCCCACGGAATCCTATCATTTTTTTATAGACGATCAATTTGCCACATCGCAGGACAGTACTGTGGCCATGATCATGGCCTATGACATGCTTATTGTGTATTTAAAACAGGAAATTGAAAAATTGGAATCCAATAACCATGTAAATCATAATGTCATGAAAAACACATCGTCAAAACTATTTTGGACTGGCAACAAAACCGAATTAATTGAATTGATCTACGCGCTTCACAGCAGTGGAACCATCAATAGTGGAACGGCAGATATCAAGGAGTTGGCCACAATGTTTGAACAATTGTTCAACATTCAATTGGGAAATTATTACCACACCTTTATAGAGATAAGGGCAAGGAAATCCAGCAAGACAAAATTTTTGGACAAGCTGACAGATTCGCTCAACAGACG
>CAKUWM010000227.1 GCA_934699305.1 uncultured Saprospiraceae bacterium
GTTACCAAAGGAATACAGTATTGAAGATTTGATAGAAGTATTACAATAAAAAAGCCCAAACCATATGCTTTGGGCAATCAACAATATCCATTCGCAAAGGGTCGACACAAACCTTGAGTGTCTTTTAATGTTCGGGGCAAATATAATTATTTAAATCTTTTTATTATGAAAAAATTAAGTTTAGAAAATTTGAAATTGGAAGCTGATGATATGCTTCAACGTAGTCAACTGAAAACTGTTTTTGGAGGCTATAATGGTGGTACTGGTGTTCAATGCCGCTGTAAAAATAGACATACTGGAGCCGAATGGTTTGGAAATGTCGATGACTGTGAGGAATGTGGAAATTGGTGTGCTAATAATGTTCCTCAAGGTCACACTTATACCAGTTGGATATGTACAGGACCTTTAGTTCAATATTAGCATAAACACAGGTTAAAGGTAATAACCTTTAACCTGTGTTTACAACATTTAATATTTCAATGAAAAAGATAATATTTTATATCGTAATAATTATTATAGTATCTAGCTGTAATAATAATAGAAGCAATAGCAATCATCAAAACGCTAAAGTCATAAATAATGTAAAAGTAGGAAAGTTTTTAATTATTGGTACGACAGATGATTTAAGAGCTTTTGAGTATTTGAATATAATAAATTTCTCTTCAGCTTCACTTAAACTAAAAAACTGCATAACTGACCGAAAGGTGATTGGTGACTCTATAGTCATGGAGATCGATTCTATCTCAGAACCGCAACTCTTAAGCTTGACTTCATGGTCCAAAGATTTCAAGTATCGTGCTGCATTTATTGCGAAACCAAATGATACGATAATTTTTGAAATCAAAAATAAGCGCTTTATCATTATAGGAGAAAAAGCAGATGAACATAACTTTTATTCAAGTTTGGAAGATTCTACGCCAAATTATAAAAATAACCCTTATAAAGGTAATATTTTGGAATATAAATCTAAAGTTGATTCTATTTACAGAAAAAAAGTAGACTTTTTTAATAAATACGTAAGTAGGCATAATATCACATCAAAGTTATTTATTGATTTTGTAGAGTCTGATTTGAAATATTCTCACATATATGAATTAATAATCCCTAGAACGAAAAATACAGTAGACTCCGTTTACTTGGGTGGCCAAGACGAATTTTTGACAATTATTCAAAAAGAGTATAGCAGTAAAGAGCAGTTGTTTAATCTTAAAGACTATTTAGGAGACATTAAAATAGATGATTTTAAGGAGGAGAGCCATTTAAATAGGTTTTCTTTTAAATCTGCTTTGTCAGCAACCATAAGATATTACTTTGAGACTTCAGATTATCCAAGTTATTCCAAAGAAAAATTTTTGGCAGAAAAAGCTGTTATAGAACATAATTTTGATGAAAAAATCAAGGAGTACGCAATCGCTTCTCTCATTACTGTTTATCATGGAACAGGCTTTGGGCACAGTAAAAAAAGTGTTTCTTTTTTTAAAAATGAAATTAGTGAATATGGAAAATTATATCCGGATTCTCAGTATACAAAGGAAATGGAAGATATTACAGAAGATTTAAATTCCTTCGAATTAAAGCTTCCTGAATCAGCCTTAAATACCAAACTACTCAGTAAACATGGGGATACTTTAACCTTAGACGAAATTTTTAACCGTTCTAATAAAAGGATAAGAGTTATAGATTTTTGGGCAAGCTGGTGCCCTCCCTGTATAAGCGAAATACAAAAGGCGCAAAACTTTAGGGATAAACTATCAGTTGAAAATAACGTAGAATGGATTTATTTATCTATAGATAATGATAAAGACAAATGGTTAAAAAAATCAAAAGAACTTGAAAGCTATCTTAATGTTCGTAATCAATATTTAGTTATCAATGGTACAAATTCACCACTAGGTAGACACCTAAATGTCTCTTGGATTCCAAGATATATAATTCTAAATAAACAAAACGAGATTGTTTTGAATAATTCACCACATCCTTCGGATAGCATTGTTTTTAAAGGAATTATTAATAGTATTGAATAAAGAAAGACTCTTGAAGCCCCCCTTCCCCTTCTATAAACAACCCGACTCCAAAGACTGTGGCCCTACCTGTTTGCGCATCATTGCCAAACACTACGGCAAACTGATCTCCTTGCAGGAGATCAGGCAACTCTCTGAAACCACCAGAGCGGGAAGTAATTTAATGATGCTAAGTGACGCTGCTGAGGCGATTGGATTTAAATCTTTAGGAGTAAAACTGGATTTTAATAAACTAAAAGAAGCCCCTTTGCCACTTATAGTGCACTGGAATAAAAACCATTTTGTGGTGGTCTATAAAATTAAGAAAGATATAGTCTATATTTCAGACCCGTCTTATGGACTGATAACTTATACAAAGGAGGAGTTTATCCCAAGATGGATGGGTAATAATGCCAAAGCCGACACAAAAGAAGGCATTGCCTTATTATTGGCAGTGACTCCAAAATTTAAGCAACTCGATTGGGAAGAAACCGATAAAAAATCATTTCGGTTCCTGTTTCAGTATCTTTTTAAATACAAAAGTCTGCTCCTGCAACTGGTTATCGGTCTTTTGGTGGGGAGTATGCTCCAGCTTATTTTTCCATTCTTGACCCAAAGTATTGTTGATGTTGGCATACAAAACCAGGACATTGATTTTATCTACATGGTATTGATTGCCCAAATCATGCTGTTTATTGGGCGCTCCAGCGTGGATATCTTTAGGAGTTGGATCTTGTTGCACTTAAGCACCCGTATCAATATTTCTCTGGTCTCCGATTTTTTTATAAAGCTAATGAACCTTCCCATTGCCTATTTTGACACCCGAATGACTGGTGATATCATGCAACGTATCAATGACCATAGTCGTATTGAAAGGTTGTTGACAGGTTCTACATTGAGCACCTTATTTTCAATGTTCAATCTTTTTGTGTTTGGTGCAGTGCTTATTTATTATAGTCCATCTATTTTTTTCATATTCGCCATTGGGAGTATCGTTTACGTTATTTGGATTCTGTTTTTCTTAAAGAGAAGAAAAGAGTTAGATTATAAACGCTTTTCACAAATGAGCCAAGAGCAAAGCACCGTTATTGAACTGATCAATGGGATGCAGGAAATTAAAATGAACAATGCCGAAAAACAAAAGCGTTGGAAATGGGAATATGTGCAGGCGCGTTTGTTTAAGGTATCCATGCAGAGCTTAAGCTTAGAACAGACCCAAGGCATTGGGTCGTCTTTTATAAATGAATCAAAGAACATTCTCATTACGTTCACATCGGCCAGTTTAGTGCTTGAAGGTTCAATAACCTTGGGTATGATGCTTTCAATACAATATATCATTGGACAGCTAAATGGACCAATATCCCAACTTGTAGGTTTTATACAAGCCACCCAAGATGCCAAGATCAGTTTGGAACGTTTGGGGGAAGTCCACGACAGAGAAGACGAAGAAAACAAGGAAAAACAATTAATTTCCAAAATCAAACCCAATCAAGACCTTACCATTAACGATATTATTTTTAGATATTTGGGAAATGACGAGCCTGTCATAAAAGGATTGAGTATGACCATACCAGCCAATAGGATTACCGCTATCGTGGGGGCAAGCGGCAGTGGGAAAACCACTCTGATGAAAATCCTATTGAAATTTTATGAACCTGAAAAAGGCAACATTACCTACGGCGAGCATTATTTAAGTGCCTTATCCCATAAAGCTTGGCGTGCCAACTGTGGTGTAGTATTGCAAGAGGGCTATGTGTTTAATGATACCATAGCCTATAATATTGCTATTGGTGAAGATACTATAGACCAAGAGCGGTTGATAACAGCCGTTAAGGTGGCCAATATTTACGATTTCATACAATCACTTCCTTTAGGCTTTAATACCAAGATAGGGAACGAAGGTGTAGGCGTTAGTACTGGGCAAAAACAGCGTCTGTTCATAGCGCGTGCAGTTTATAAAGACCCAGACTTTCTATTTTTTGATGAAGCCACCTCTGCATTGGATGCGAAAAACGAACGTATTATCATGGAAAACCTAAATACGTTTTTTAAAGATAAAACGGTCGTTATCATTGCCCATCGTTTAAGTACCGTAAAAAAGGCCCATAACATCGTTGTAATTGATGACGGAAAGGTCAAGGAGTCTGGTAAGCACCAAGAGTTATTGGATAAACAAGCGACGTATTACAGTTTGGTAAAGAATCAATTGGAATTGGAAAAGTTAAGTAGTGGTAGAGATGTATAAAACAGAGAAGCACGATAATTTAAATTTAAGATCTGAGGAAGTTCAGGAGATTCTTTCAAATCCTCCAGTGTGGATAGTGCGTTGGGGCATCACACTTATATTTATGTTTGTTTGCATTATTCTAATCTTGTCATTTATAATCAAATATCCTGATTTTGTAACTGCCAAGATTTTGGTAACAACCAGACAGCCAACAGAACAAGTGGTTTCAAGATATTCGGGACAATTGGAAAAAGTATTTATAAAAAATAGAGATACCGTCAATAGTGATCAAAGATTGGCAATTATTAAAAACACTGCGAATTTTGAGGATGTATATATATTAAAAAGCATCATCGACACGCTCCCTTTTAACATTAAAACGTTCAAGTTCCCTTTTGCTAAGACGGCTTATTTGATACTTGGGGATATTAACACAGCATATATTGGTTTCGAGAAAAGTTACACCGATTATTTCTTACTAAAAGATTTAGATCCATATTCCAACCAATTAGGAGGCAATCAAGTTTCGCTGCAAGAACTAAAAAACAGATTGAGAAATCAAGTCACTCAAAAAGAATTGCTTGAACAAGAGTTTAAATTGAAACAGAAAGATTTGGAAAGAGATAAAACCCTTTTTGATAAAGGTGTCATCTCACAAAGGGATTTTGAATTAAAGCAATTGGACTTTATACAAATGCAAAAAAGCATAAGTACTATGGCTATTACTATTTCGCAAATGACGGAAGCCATATCATCCGCCAATCAAACATTAAAGAGTACACATATAAAT
>CAKUWM010000228.1 GCA_934699305.1 uncultured Saprospiraceae bacterium
AGTGACAACCCAAGGCGAGATTGTCGATGCAAAATTTTTACCTAAAAATGGACCTAAAGGCACATATTCCCAGCGCTGTATATCCCTGGCTGACCAATCATTAAACAACACCATGCCGAAAATATAATCTTCTGCACGTTGCACATCTATCGTTTCACCTAACTGAGTTTCTTTCCCTATGACAAATGCCATTTCGACTTCAATATCCAATTCTTTACTTTTGCCATAAGAAGGAATTCCGGTATCACGATTTGGCAGTTGACCTGCCGGTCGTTTAAATTTAGTCCCTGATACAACGATAGAAGACGATCTTCCATGGTATGCTACCGGCAAATGCAGCCAATTGGGCATTAGTGCATTATCTGCTCCTCGAAACATAGTACCCACGTTGGTCGCATGTTCTTTACTGGAATAAAAATCCGTATAATCACCTATTTCAATCGGCAACACCATTTTTACAAGATCTGATTCAAATAAATATTCTTCTTCCTTTATATTAAATCGATCTGCAAAAATTCTATCAGAGAAAAACTGCTGCGTCAACAATCTTATCTTCTTTGTCGTGTCTTTGCCTAAGGCTATCATTGGATTCAGACTGTTATTTATAAAGATCCCGTAAGGTAGATCAATTTCGCTAAATACACCTGCATCTTGCAATATATCGAGAATAATGACAAAATCCCCAATTCTGCTAACTATCTGCCTTTCTCCACCTAACTCAGCAACCCCAAAAGGTATGTTATAAATACTAAAATCTGAATTTTTATGTATATCCTTCCAACAAATCATTGTATGTCTTTAAATTACTTGTGAACAAATCTTTTTAATCGTCATCGCATCGCTCATGGTATAATAATGAAGGCAAGGAACTCCCTTTTCTTTCAAATCTTTTGATTGTGCGATACACCATTCTATGCCTATTTGCCTTAAATCTTCATCATTATCTACCTTTTTGGTTTCTTTAATTAAGTCATTTGGCAAGTTGACAAAGAAATTTCTGGGAATAGAATTTAATTGGTAAAGGCGAGTTAAAGGTTTAAGTCCCGGAATAATAGGCACATTGATTCCTATGCGGCGACAAGCATCCACAAAATCAAAATACACCTGATTATCGAAAAACATTTGAGTTACTATATAATCAGCCCCGGCATCGACTTTAGCCTTTAAGTAATCCAAATCCAGGCTTTTATTGGGAGATTCAAAATGCTTCTCAGGATAACCCGCCACACCAATACAGAAGTCTGTCGGATTACCTTTGTCAATATTTGAATCCAAGTAATTACCGGAATTCATACCTACAATTTGGTGAATTAAATCAACAGCATACTTATGTCCGTCCGGTTCAGGTAAAAATATGTCTTCAAATTTACGGGCATCTCCCCTTAGGGCCAAAATATTCTGGATTCCCAGGAAATTGAGATCTATCAATGCATTTTCAGTGTCCTCCAGAGTAAATCCACCACATATTAAATGTGGAATTGCGTCAATTCCGTAACGATGCATGATAGCAGCACAAATCCCAACTGTACCCGGTCTTTTACGTATGGAAGTCTTTTGATAATAACCGGATGGCTGCATTTTATACAAATATTCCTCCCGATGATAAGTCACATCAATAAAAGGAGGTTTGAATTCTATCAAAGGATCTAAAGATTTAAATATTGTCTGCATGCTTCCACCTTTCAATGGAGGTAAAATCTCAAATGAAACAAGAGTCGAACCTTGTGCTTTGTCTAAATATTCTGTTACTTTCATTAATAAACTTAAAATGCACCGGCAAAAATACTGATTGCATCGTTAAATTAGAAATACAAATATTTTTATTGGATAGAAGGAAATCTTAATCGATTGAAATCCATAAGATTAAATACATTTTATTTAGCAAATGACAATTTCCATAATTGAATAAATTAAACTATTCCCCTTCTTTATTATGCTTAAATGTACCTGAAAATAATTGATAACCATGGTATCTACATTCCAGCGGACCATTGAACAAAATACATTTTTTAGATGGCTTTAAACCAATATATTTCATTGCTTCCATATTTGAAGAGAATATCCAAGCATTGCTTCCGGGACATTTATGCTTGAGGTGATTGCCTATTTCTTCATAAAAACGGTACACATCCGATACCTTCATCCTTTCATCGTATGGTGGATTCATGATGATGGTGGCATTTTCTTGTTTTACGTTGAAAAAATCAAATTGACTAACGATAAATCCGGTTTTCAAAGGCAGCTTTTCTACATTCGTCTTTATGTTATCAACTGCAATTCTACTTTTATCTGAAGCAAATATAGGTGGAATTTCTGATTTTATATTCTGGCCCGCTTGTTGGATGACTTTATTCCACAATCGTGAATCAAAATTCCTCCATTTTTGAAAAGCAAAGGATTTGCGACAAAATTGAGGTGGAATGTTGGCTGAAATCATTGCAGCTTCAATGGCTATCGTGCCGGATCCTGCCATAGGATCAATAAACAATGATTCTCGATCCCATCCGGATAAATATACCAATCCGGCAGCCAGTGTTTCACTCATTGGTGCGCTTACCGTCTTGGTGCGATAACCTCTCTTGTGTAAAGATTCTCCTGAACTATCAGCAGACAATGTAAATTGATCTCCTGAAATTCTAACATTTAACCTAAAATCGGGATTCTCAACATCAATCGATGGCCTAACATTGTGTGTGGCGCGCATTCTATCCACAATACCATCCTTAATCTTGTGCATCACAAATTGTGAATGTGTAAAATAATCTGAATGCAGAACAACGTCTATTGCAAAGGTTTGATCCGGAGACAAAAATCCGGAAAAATTAAAAGACCTTATCTTTTTGTAAAGAGTGTCAATATCTCTTGCTATAAATTGATGGAAAGGAACCAGCACTCGTAATGCAGTGCGAAGTTCATAATTCGCTCTATACAGCAATTCTTTATCACCAAAGCAAGATACAGCTCGCACACCCGGAACAACATCCTGAGCACCTAAGCCAATTAATTCATTAGCTAAAACGCCCTCTAATCCTTTAAAGGTGGTTACGACTATCTCCATTATACTTGAATCACACCCGGGTTAAATTTATCAATAGGTGCATGATTTGCCGCTTCTATACCCATACTAATCCAGGTTCGTGTTTCTTTTGGATCAATGATGGCATCAACCCATAATCTGGAAGCAGCATAGTATGGTGTTGTCTGGTTGTCATACTTTGTTTTGATTTTTTCAAAATAGGCCTTCTCTTCTTCTGGATCGATACTTTTACCTTTAGCCTTCAGGGAAGACATTTCTATTTGCAAAAGAACTTTGGCAGCCTGTGCACCACCCATCACTGCGATCTTAGCAGTTGGCCATGCAACAATAAGCCTTGGATCGTAAGCTTTTCCACACATGGCATAATTACCAGCTCCATAGCTATTGCCCATAATCACTGTAAATTTGGGCACTGTAGAATTAGAAACAGCATTTACCATTTTTGCTCCGTCTTTGATGATTCCGCCATGTTCAGACCTTGTACCTACCATAAATCCGGTAACATCATGTAAAAATACGAGTGGAATCTTTTTTTGATTGCAATTCATTATAAATCGTGCGGCTTTATCAGCAGAATCGCTATATATTACGCCACCAAACTGCATTTCTCCCTTTTTAGTCTTAATTACCTCTCTGTTATTGGCAACAATACCGACAGACCAACCATCTATCCTGGCGTATGCGCAAATAATTGTCCTTCCATAGTTTTCCTTATAATAAATCAATTCAGAGTTGTCAACCAACCTTTCCAGGATTTCTTTTGTATCGTAAGGTTTAGCTCTATCATCAGGTAATATCTCGACAATTTCTTCCGGATTTTTCAAAGGTGGCATTGATTTTATCCTATCAAAACCGGTCAATTGACGACTTCCAAATTTTTCAACTAATCCTCTTATAGTCTTAATGCATGTGACATCATCAGGCACATTATAATCCGTAATCCCGCTTATTTCAGTGGTAGTTACTGCACCTCCCAGCGTTTCTTTGTCAACATCTTCACCAATTGCTGCTTTAACCAAATATGGCCCGGCTAAAAATATAGATCCAAACCCATCAACAATAAGGGCTTCATCGCTCATAATGGGCAGATACGCTCCTCCGGCCACACAACTACCCATTATAGCTGATATTTGTGGAATACCCATCGACGATATCTTGGCATTATTTCTAAAAATTCGACCAAAATGCTCTTTATCAGGGAATATTTCATCCTGCATAGGCAAGAAAACACCCGCACTATCGACTAAATAAATAATAGGAATATGACTCTCCATACATATTTCTTGGCCACGAAGGTTCTTTTTCCCTGTTATCGGAAACCAAGCCCCGGCCTTTACCGTAGGGTCATTGGCAACAACCAATACGATACGGTTATGAACATATCCCATATAAATAATAACTCCACCGGCGGGACATCCACCATGCTCCGGGTACATATCATATCCTGCAAAGGCACCTATTTCTATCGAAGACCGGTCTTTGTCTAACAAAAGTGCGACACGTTCTCTTGCGGGCAATCTATTTTCAGACTTCATTTTTTGGATTTTCTTATCTCCTCCACCCATATAAATTTTCTCCAATCTACGTTGCATGCCGCTGATCATCAACTTAATATTATCGGCGCTCAATTCTTTATGGATGTCTATATCCTTCATTTTTTATGACTTTTATTAATAATAATGATGTGTCTAGCAATAATGTTTAATTAAATACATCCTGATTGCCTGAAAATCCTTGAAATTAGTATGTCTTTGTAAATACTCTTTATAAATCACACTAAAATATACCTGCAAAATAAGATTAATTTTATTTCTCTTACAAAATAATGCCTAATTGTAATTTTGATAATCTATTTTTGCAAAAATTGAATTACAAAAATCAATGTATGTATAAGCCATATATTGTTGGAATAACAGGCGGCAGTGGTT
>CAKUWM010000229.1 GCA_934699305.1 uncultured Saprospiraceae bacterium
TCCTTATGTTTTAATTAATTCGTTATTGTTTTATCTAAAAAATAAAAAGAATAGAAATAAATATACCCACAATATATCAACAAAATGCCAATATTGTGTTGTAAGTTGAAACCTCAATCGTCGTTTTTCTGTAGGCTTGAATGCTAATGAAAATGCATGCATAATAGCCACTGTCAAGATGGCCAAACCACCTAATACGTGTGCTGCATGAAGTCCACTGATAACATATACAAAGGATCCGGATGGGTTGCCATCTAAATCTACTCCTATCTGATGCATTTCTTGCCACCCTTGATATTGAAACATAATAAATATTAGTCCCAACGCCAATGTAGCAATTAAAAATAATTTATAATTGGTCTCATTGCCTTTTTTGAAACCGACATAACTCATATGCAATGTGATACTGGATATGATTATCGTGAGTGTGCTGTAAATAAAGGCAGTTGGCAACTTAAACTCTAACCAATTCCCAGCAGATTGTCTTACAATATAGGCTGAGGTCAATGCAATAAACATCATGATGATGCTTGCAAATCCAGCCCACAATGCAAACTTCAGTGGATCTATTCCTTTACTTTTTGTAGATAATGTTACATCCATATTTAAAACAATTTATCAATATATACTGCTCCTAATGCTATCGCTAAATAAAACAATGAAGCAAACATCAAATTTAAAGCTGATTTCTTACTTCCGCTGCGGTATAATTTATACCCAAAATATGCAAATATTACAGCCGCCACAATAGTCACCAACAAAGCCGGTAAACCTATCAATGAGGCAAAATATCCAAAAAACGCCAATGGTATAAACAATAGTGCATACAGGGCAGAGTTAATACCGATATTGGGGTCGCATTTACCATCCTTACTTGATACCAATTTATATCCTGCCTTCTGGTATTCTTCAAATCCTAGCCATCCTATCGCCCAAAAATGTGGAAATTGCCAAATAAACTGAATGGCAAATAAATATATCCCCATTTGATCTATATGACCGACAGCAGCAACATTACCAATTAATAGTGGTAAAGCCCCGGGAATTGAACCTACAAACACAGCAAGTGTTGAATATCGCTTAAGTGGTGTATATACAAATGCATAAGACACTACAGCTAATGAACCCAACAAGGCGGCAAAAATATTGAAATACGATAGACAAATAACGCCAAAAAGCCACATGACCCCGGCAACAAATACAGCATGAGACGGAGTCATTCTTCCAGCTGCTACAGGTCTGTCGGCTGTCCTTCGCATCAATTTATCATAATCCTTCTCCAATACTTCATTCAATGTATTGGCAGCAGCAGTTACACAAAAGCCACCAACAAAAAGTATAAAAAACGGAATTAATTCAATATGCCCATTGAGAGAAACCAAATAAGCCATCATAGCTGAAAACACCACAAAACTGGTCAATTTAAACTTGAACAGCAAGCCGTATTCCATAAGAATACTTACGTGCTTTACATTTGTGCTATTTGCTATTTCCCTTCTCACCGGGTCTTATTTCTTTATTTTAAATTAATTTACAACTTCTTCACCTTCGGCATAAGGTGTTATCTGTGTAATAAAGTCTTTTCCATCTTTTCCATAATCGTATGGCCACCTTTCAACTTGAGGCAATTTACCCGGCCAGTTGCCATGTGGAGGAATAATAGGCGTAGTCCACTCTATTGAGTTAGAATGCCATGGATTCCTTTCAGTAACTCTCTTTCCTTTCCACATGCTGTAAAAGAAATTAAATACCCACAATAACTGAGTAAAGAATACGACTATCGCTGATATAGTTATGAACTCATTTACTCCTTCCCATCCGGAAAAAGAACTAAAGCTATCAAATCTATAATATCTTCTTGGAACTCCGGCCATACCCAAATAATGTTGTGGCCAAAATATACAGTATGCTCCTATGAGTGTAATCCAAAAATGGACTTTCAAAACGGTTTCATTCATATACCTTCCAAACATCTTAGGATACCAATAAGATAATCCGGCAAACATCCCAAAAAATGCGGCCACACCCATCACTAAATGGAAGTGAGCAACCACAAAGTAAGTATCATGCAACGGAATATCTAAAGTCGAGCTACCAACCCAAATACCGGTCAAACCACCAGATATAAAGAAACTAACGAACCCGATGCAATACAACATTGCTGAATTGAGCCTAAGATTACCACGGAACAGGGTCGTCAACCAGTTAAATGTTTTAATGGAAGACGGCATTGCTATAATCAATGTGAATAACACAAAGAAATTTGTTATAAATGGATTCATTCCGGATGTAAACATGTGGTGAGCCCATACCAAAAGAGATAAAAATGCAATGGCCATCAAAGAATAAACCATAGCTCTATATCCAAATATTGGTTTTCTTGAGTTAACCGACATTACCTCAGATACAATTCCCATTGCAGGCAAAATCACGATATATACCTCAGGGTGACCTAAGAACCAGAATAAATGCTGATATAAAATTGGACTACCTCCTACATTCTCCAATGCAGCACCTTGTATAAATATTTCGCTTAAATAAAAACTTGTACCCATACTTCGATCAAACAAGAGTAACAATACTCCAGCAAACAATACAGGGAATGTCAATATCCCCAATATTGCTGTTACTAAAAATGACCAAATAGTAAGTGGCATTTTCCACATAGACATACCTTTAGTCCGTAGATTTAATATTGTAGTCACATAATTAATACCACCCAACAATTGTGAGATGATAAATAATGTCATACTTATTATCCACAAATTCATCCCACCTTTTGAACCGGACGAGGCCTGAGGCAATGCACTCAATGGCGGGTAGGCAGTCCATCCTCCCGCAAAAGGCCCTGTATTTAGGAACAATGAACACAACATCACAACTCCTGCAAGGAAGAAAAACCAGTAGGACAACATATTAAGTAGTGGCGATGCCATATCTCGAGCTCCCACTTGTAGAGGAATTAAGAAGTTACTATATGTACCACTTAATCCGGCTGTTAATACAAAAAATATTAATATAGTCCCATGCATTGTAACCAATGCATAGTAAAATTCCTGTGAAATAGTTCCAATTCCGGCATCATTTAATACAATCCATTTACCCAACAGTGGCTTCAACCATGCCATATCTGCTTCAGGAAAACCCAATTGCAATCTAAAAATGACTGAAAATAAAGCTCCAATTATAGCCCATATTATACCCGTAATAAGGAATTGACGGGAAATCATCTTATGGTCTAAACTAAAAATGTATTTACCTATGAAACTAGATTTATATTTATCTGATTCATGATGGTCATGAAAATGGTCTTCAAAACCATTCTTATCTATCAGTTCATCAATTTGGTCTCTAACTTCTATACTTTGAGTGGACATATCTCTATTTTTTCAATGAATAGTTTAGGTTGATTTATTCAGTTTTTGTAGAATCGGTCTTTGCAGATGCATCACCTTCTGCTGGCTTTTCAGTAGCAATTCCAGTGTTTGCAACGCCGTTAACTGTGATTGTTTTTCCTTTATTTGGATCCCCGTCTTTACCTCTCACATTTGCAAGGTAGTAAGACTGTTGCTCTTTTACCCATGCGTCGTATTGATCTTGGGTAACAACTCTTACAGCCCGTCGCATAGCAAAATGACTTTCTCCACACAATTCAGCACAAGCTAATTCAAAAGTAAATGTCTCCCACTTCATCTTACTTTCCGGATCTGATGGATCCGCCGGAACGTTCCATTCAGGATATTTCTTCAAATTATTTTTGAACTCATCCGTTGTCATCGTAGGTGTAAAAACAAAGTAGGTTGGCATACCCGGTACTGCGTCCATCTTTACCCTAAATTGAGGCAAGAAAAAACTATGCAATACATCTCTTGAATTAATTCTTATCCTTATTTTTCTTCCTTTAGGTACAACCAATTCATCCGGTTTAAAATCATCCCAGTTTTTCGGATCGTTCCAATCCTGACCGAGGTCGTTTGTTCCGGAAATTAATTTGTAATTCTTTGTTCCTAATTTTCCATCTGCACCGGGATACCGGATTAACCATGCAAACTGCATCCCCGTTACCTCGATTTCAATATGGTTATCTTTTGGCTTTACATCATCCATCATTTGATTCCACACAACCAAACCGTTTATCGCCAAATATGCCAAAACGATGAAAGGTGTAATTGTCCAAACGGCTTCTAATTTATTGTTGTGGGGATAATACCATCCCAGTCGCTTTTTGCTATACCGATATCGCCATGTGAAATAAAATAAAAGAATATGGGTCAAAACAAATACAATTCCTGTGATAACCAGCATGATATGCATAGAATTATCAATAAGAGCACCATGTTTTGTTACGGCAAGATTAGGGCCATAACCAAACATCATGTCTTTGTAGTGATATGATGTATATATCGACAAGAACAAAAATAAAATACCAAATACTAAAACTGCAACAGCAGTAGAATCATTGGATTGTTGGACGGCTTCTTCCTCGCCTTTAATCTTTTTGATCATTTCGTTGATCTTGGCAATTTGGAATATCACCAAACCAACGAGTAATATACATCCTATTATAACGATTGTTGTCATTGATTTATAATATGTTATATTTTTAACAAAGTAATTTTATTACTGCACATGATGATGTAAACTCTCCGGAAGTAATGGATCATTTTTAGGACGTAATGACACTTTAGTCAATTGACCAAAAATGAAATACACGAATAATCCAAAAAATCCTAGCATTGTTCCAATCTCAAGTAATCCTGGTATTGTAAATCCTTCTACAAAATGACTTGCATGTTCTGCGGCATGTCCGGCTGCCTCATGTGCACCATGATCGCCCATTTTAGCTAATGCTTCATGTGCTGTATGCAATGTTCCCGGCTTAATCATCAGGAAGAAATCCCACCAATGTCCAAACAGAACCAATAGAC
>CAKUWM010000230.1 GCA_934699305.1 uncultured Saprospiraceae bacterium
TTCGCTTTGACCAATGAAGACCTTGGAATTGAAATTAATTGATTCTTAGCGTATTACAAAAACGTTAGTCAGAATGAAAAAAAACTTAGGTCAAATAATAGTTGTAATACTTGCAACAGTCTTTTTTTATGATCGATTTTGATTTTGAAGCACTGGAGTTTCAAAAACAATTATTGGATCATAAAACGATTTCAATACAGGAAAAAAATCCTTCGCAGACTTTGTCACCAGCTTCGGCCATGCCCATAAGCCATACCGCTATTTTTTATGTGGGACTTGAACTCGTAAGTGAGATTGCGGGTAAAGGGAGTGTTTTAGGGATGCGGGTTGTTTGATAGTTAGAGATATTTAAATTCCTAATTATCCTGCAGTTATCATATAACTCATTTACTGTATCAAAAGTTAACCTACACGCAATTTTGCACTTTCTTTCCAGAGATAGTGAGGAATGGGTTCATGAAGTTCCCATTTTACGGACATTGGTTTTGAACCTTCGTGTTCCACATATCTTGCAGGGCCAATGAACACATAACCCTGCGTAAAGCCATCTGCATCGCGATTGCTTTCGCGAACAAACAATAAAATAGTTTTATTGTCTTTTTCTTGATTAATGTAGGAGAGACCTTTCGGACTTTCGGACGAAGTCTGATTTTGAGACTGCCAATGAAAAAGAGTTTCGTTGATGGCATAATCATCGTACATGGTAGTTGGTGAAAAATCTTCCTCCGATTTATGTAGGTTGATAAACAAGGCTTCTGTATTGGTTTCTTTATTCAAAGCGGCTCCTTCGCGATTCGGGGTTTTCTTGTCTATGGTGCTCAATCCCATAGCAACTAAAATTTGATCACGAGTATATCTTGAATGAATTTGTAAGGGAAAAAGCGAACCATCATCCAACGTGAATGGAATTTCTTCAAAGCCAATTTTATCAATTTTTATCGATAAAAAAGATTTCAACTCATTAACCATCTCTTTGTTTTTACCAATCCTTTTTAAACCTTCTTTTAAAGACAATTCAGAGATCGCATCTTTATAAAAATCGTAATACAACATCAAAGCCATTGTTTCATTCTGTTTTGAAGTCGGTAACGAATCTAACTCAAAATCGGCATTGATTAAGTGTAGAAGGAACTTAAAACAAGTCAAAGATTCTGTCACCATCCATTTTTTACCCATCATTGATTTGAAGTTATCAAAATAAAGAGTGTCAAATTTCTTATTAAAAGCTTCAGAATATAGAGAGTTAAATGTGTGGTGTTTGTAAATATGTTTTAGTTCGAGATTGTAAATATGTAGAAAGTTTTCAAGGTTTAAAGGAAGATGGGTGTGGTTTCCATAGTTTTCCAATAAGTTGATCAACTTCCGTTTATTCATATCAGTTGCCTGACGTATATTTTCTAAAATATGTTCCTTTGCTTGTTTCTCCAAGACAATGGCGCTGCCGAGTGGTAGATTGGGAAAGTCCTTTTCTATTTCATTTTGGACAGTGGTATTAGTTTTACCAATTAAAGCACGAAATTTATTCTCATAATCATATTCCTTTCTTGCGTGACCCACAAAATCCAGTACAGTGAGTACATCCTTTCCTTGGTGGAGTCGAAGACCTCGGCCTAACTGCTGTAAAAAGATGGTCAAACTTTCTGTTGGTCTTAAAAATAAAACCGTATCAATTTCTGGGATATCAATGCCTTCATTAAAAATATCAACAACAAAAAGATAATTGATTTCCTTTGATTTGAATTTATGAATAATATCAACCCGATCTCTGGTATTTTCCGAAGTCAGGCACTCGGATTTTAGACCTGCCTCCGAAAATTTCTGCTGCATATATTTTGCGTGGAGGATACTTGCACAAAATCCAATGGCACTCACAGAGTTTATGTCTTTTGTGTAATTTTTTAAGTTGCGTATAATATCTCCTACACGAATGTCATTTGCCGTTAGCAAGTGCGTCAATTCACTTATATCATATCTTCCGTTATTCCACTTAACTCTTGAATAATCCACTGAATCTGAAATTCCAAAATATTGAAAAGGGCACAAAAGCTTGTTGTTTAACGCATCTGGTAATCGAATTTCCGCCGCTGTTCGAAAATTGAAATCTTTTAAAATGCTCTTTCCATCCATTCGTTCCGGAGTAGCCGTTAATCCTAATAGCACTTTTGGGCGATAATAATTAATGATTTTTTGATACGAATCGGCCGCCGCGTGATGAACTTCGTCTAAAATTATATAATCATAATATTCAGGTGAGGAAAATGAATTTAGTTGGTTGGCCAAAGTTTGAATGGTAGCAAATACGGCATTCTTTTGTGTGGGAACGTAACTATCACCAAATAACTCTCCAAAATTTTGATCTTTTAGAACATTTCGAAACGTATGAAGCGATTGCCGTAGAATTTCAATCCGATGTGCAATAAAAAGAAATTTCGTTCTCGGATTTTCCTGTTTATAAGCGCTGAAATCAAAAGCAGAAATCATTGTTTTTCCTGTTCCTGTTGCAGCTATAATTAAATTTTTCCAGGAATCATGAACGTTTCGTTCTACCTTTAATTTTTCCAAAATCTCAGATTGGAAATGGTAAGGTTTTAGATCGAAAAAGTTCACGATTTCTTCTGTTCTCTTCCCAAATTGACTTTGCAAAAGGATTTTTCCGAGATTATCAAATTGACTGGAATCATACAGTTCAAATTCTGGATCATTCCAATAGCTTTCAAAGGTTTTTTGAAACTTATCGATAATATGAGGTATCTCCTTGGTGGTCACTTTTACATTCCATTCCAATCCATCAGTTAATGCAGAGCGAGAAAAATTGGAAGAGCCAATATAACCTGTGTGGTATCCGGTATTGCGGTAAAAAAGATAAGCTTTGGCGTGAAGCCTTTCATTTGAATTGTTGTAGGAAACTTTTACCTGCGTATTGGGCAGATGGCTTAAAAAATCAATAGCTTTTGCATCCGATGCTCCCATATAGGTGGTAGTAATAACTCTTAATTTTCCTCCACGAGCCGTAAATTCCTGAAAAGCCTCTTGTAAAATAACAATAGCTTTCCATTTAATAAACGAAACTAATAAGTTAATTCGATCTGCAGAACGAATTTCCTTCTTAAGTTCAGAGTCAAGAGAAACCCCTTGATTGCCTCCTACGAAAAGCTCGCTTTGGACAAGACGAGTAGCAGGCATTATTTCTTTTAATTGCAAAGAGACATCTTTATAATCCGAATTTAATTTATCCAAAATGCCCTCAAGAATAAAACCTCCATCTGCGATAAGGTCTTCTGAAAATTCATAATCAGAAATATTTTCTGATAAATAGCTTAAGAGTTTATTCGTAATCTCAATCTGACGTGAAACAAATTTTTTCTTATCGGCTTTGATCAGATTTAAAGCATTTTTTAAAGCCTTAGTAAAATGTATTGTCAGAAAATGAATAGCCTCCTCTTTATCCAATTGTTTGTCATCAGCTACAAAAAATTGATTTCGATCTAAGGAAGACAACCTTTCTTTTATCGTTTCTGTGATCAGACTTTCGTAAACTCCCTCAACCATTACATTTTATTTATTTCTGTTATTAATTTTTTCACCACTGGGACATCCGCCGCCGCCCAGTCATACTTCTTGAGATTCTCAATCTTTTCCCAGCGGATTTCCCGATGCTCACGCTTTATAAAGTCTTTAGAAGAGGAATCACAGATATACGGATAGAGTGTTATGGAAAAGCTTTTATAATGATAGACTACAGGGTCTAAGGCTTCCCCAACTTCAATCTCCATAGCTAATTCCTCATTTATTTCGCGCTGTAGGGCCATTTTTTTTTCCTCACTTTTTTCTACCTTTCCTCCAGGAAACTCCCACTTAAGAGGCAAAGTCATTTTGTCGCTGCGTTGAGCTATAAGAATTTCATCATCATTATAGATGATGGCACAAACGACGTGAAGCATTTTCATATTATTTGTATTTTATAACAACATTTTTTTATCACACCTGGTTTTTATTTGAAACTAAACCCCTTGCAACGTCAATAAATAATTTACAAGCTTTAGTAAATGAATATTTCTCGTCAGAATGTTTAACAGTTATGTTCTGTTTTACCATTTTAGAACCGACTAATCTTTTGATATTGAAGATCCTTTTGTCATGCCAGATATCTTTGTCATGCTATATGTTATTTTATAATGCCTACTATAGAAAAATCATATTCCGAAAACCCTCAACATCTCCAAACCAATGTTATTAATACCTTCTTTATCCATTTATCCATCAATCGGAAATATGCAAGTCGTTCCCATATCTTTCATTTTCAAATATACTCAATTTTCCAAGTGTTAAAAATTCACAAAATGACCGAAACTGCTTTCTTATACTTTTACTGGACAGCAAGCTATCTATGCAGTTATTATAAGTTTTGAATTAGTGTAATATATTCACCCCACCCAAAAACCCATCCAGCTCCTCCTCCGTTCCAAACTCATAATCGGCTTCAGCCTTATCCTTAAAGAACAGGATCAAATCCAAATGAGTTTTAAAAACTCTAAAAGAATTCCCTTCATAATTATAAATAAAGAACACTAGGCTTACATTTTCATTCGACACAAGCACCGTTTCAATGGTTCTTGACGGTCTCAAATATTCTGTATGAACGGCTTTAAATGTATTCATGAGAAGTATAATTTTGTAGAAAGATACTATAAAAATCAATTCATTTGTCGTCTTTAATACCCAATCCGCGTTGGAGCCATTGCGGGTAATAATATCAACTTCGGTCCAGTTTTCCAGACTGATCTGTAAAAGCTTTGGCAGCTCTGGCCCGTTCCCTTTTTTCTCCCGTGTTTACCGTGACCACTATAATTATGCGCTCTTCGGTCATAACAATACGTGTCTTATTTCTAAAAACGAACTGTCGGCCGATTTATGTCCGG
>CAKUWM010000231.1 GCA_934699305.1 uncultured Saprospiraceae bacterium
ATTGGTGATTAAAGGACAAAGGGTTTCAGATAAGCAAAAGGCTGATCCGCGATCTGTAGAAACTATGGATATACTTGCAATAAAAGAAACGCCTTCAATAAGTTTTTATTCTGGTTTAGGTAATTTGAAGGGTGTGGATCTAACGACAGCAAGTCTAGGATTTACTATAATTAATACACGAGGATTTAACAGTACGAGCCCAGTTCGTTCTTTGCAGTTGATTGATGGAGTTGATAACCAAGCGCCCGGGCTCAATTTTTCATTGGGTAATTTTTTGGGAGTGTCTGAATTAGATATTTTGAAAGTTGATTTGGTTGCCGGAGCTAGTAGTACTTTATATGGACCGAACGCATTCAATGGAGTTATTAATATGGAGACTAAAAATCCTTTTTATCATAAAGGATTATCAGCATCTGTCAAAGCTGGTGAAAGAAATCTTATTGAAGCAGCTGTACGCTGGGCTGATGTTTATAAGAATAAGAAAGGTGAAGATGTATTTGGTTATAAGCTTAACTTTTTTTATTTAAGAGCAAACGATTGGGTAGCTGATAATTATAGTGCCGTAGATCAATCCAGAGACACGGTCGGCAATCCCGGAGGGTACAATGCGGTCAATATATACGGTGATGAAGATGATAATCGCTTTAAAAACTCAAATCTAAATGGCTATAAAGGACTTACTACATGGTCACGAACAGGCTATAAAGAAATCGATTTGGTTGATTATAACACTCGTAATACAAAGGCTAATGTGGGTCTTTACTTTAAAACATCACCATCTAAAGGAATTGAATCGCCGGAATTTATTATATCATCAAGTTTTGGTTCCGGAACTACCGTATATCAAGGCGACAACAGATTTAGTCTCAAAGACATCTTGTTTTTCCAAAATAAATTGGAATTTTCCAAAAAGGATAAATACTACATACGAGCTTATGCAACACATGAAGATGCAGGCAATTCTTATGACCCATATTTTACAGCTTTAGCTCTTCAGAAGAGTAATAAATCTGCTGAATTATTTTATACCAACTTTATACGTTACTGGCAGACTAAGATAAACAATAGAGCAAAAGCCAATGAATACCCTTCATTGGTGATGTACCCGGATGGAAGTTTTAAATTTGAACCCGGCGCTTTGGAAAATTGGTTTGCTACGCATGCTGATTCTCTTGCATCTTGGTATGATGAGACGAAAGCTCATGCAGAAAATTTAATAAAGCTACCGGATGAAAATGGTTTTTACGAGCCTGGTACAGAACGATTTAATCAAAAATTTAATGAAATTATAAGTGCCACTTCTAATGATAAAGGTCAAAAATTAGGAAGTAGATTTTATGATAAATCAGCACTTTATCACCTTCAAGGTGAATATAAGTTTTATGAAAATATCGGAACAATTACGCTGGGAGGAAGTGGAAGATATTATGCTCCTAATAGCAATGGAACTATATTTTATGATACAATTGGAGTTAAAATATCTACTTATGAGTATGGTGTGTATGGTGGTTGGGAAAAAAAGATAATGGATGACAAATTGACATTCAATTTGGCAGCTAGAGTAGATAAGAATAAGAATTTTAATTTTTTAGTTTCACCGGCAGCAAGTGTTGTTTGGAATCCTTCCCCTAATAATTATTTTAGAGCATCTTTCTCCTCAGCTGTAAGAAACCCGACTTTAACAGATCAATATTTGAATCTGGATGTGGGTCCTGCAATATTAGTCGGTAATTTACACGGTGTAGATAGTGTAATTAATGTAGAGTCATTTATTGACCACTTGAGGGATTTAAGTAAGCCGGTTAAATATTTTAACATAAGATCAATCAGACCTGAAAAAGTAAAATCCTTTGAATTAGGCGCGAGGACAACTCTTTTTGAAAGTCTTTATATCGATGCCGGTTATTATTTTAGTATTTATGATGACTTCATTGGTTACAATATTGGTATAAAATCGGACTTTGAAGCAGTTACCAACCTTCCTAAAAATACTCAGGTATATCGATATTCAGCTAATTCAACAAATACTGTTACAACACAAGGATTTAACATTGGCCTTAATTATTATTTTGCCACATATTACATGGTTGGTGGGAATTATTCGTGGAACAAATTAAATAAAACTTTTGAAGATGATCCAATAATCCCTGCATTCAATACGCCAGAACATAAATATAATATTTCTTTATCTGCCCGAAATATGGAAATCAATTTGGGTAAGAAAAAATTAAAAAATATTGGCTTTAATGTAACTTATAAATGGCTTCAAGGCTTTATATTTGAAGGTTCGCCACAATTTACCGGATATATTGAAAGCTACGGATTGTTGGATGCTCAGGTATCTGTGGGAATTAATAAGTTGAATACAACGTTAAAAGTTGGAGCCTCTAATGTCTTGAATAATAAAGTATATCAAACATACGGCGGTCCTAAAGTAGGAAGAATGGCTTATGTCAGTTTATTATATAATTTTGTAAAAAAGTAATTTTTAAAATAAACCTAAAAAATGAGATTTATGATGAGAAAATGTTTACTTACTATCGCTTTTGCATTTGTAACGATCGCTGCATCGTTTAGTCAAGAGAGGTATTTGGATGAGGTCTTTACAGGCGTCACCAAAAATACTGTAATTTATGGACAAAACTTCCATATTTTATTCGTACCGGTTACCGGACATTCTGCTTTGCAACCTTTAGTTGCTGATGTATATACACCTACAGGTGATACTGAAGTTCAGAGACCATTGGTATTAATGTTCCATTCAGGAAACTTTTTACCTTTTCCACAAAACCAAAGTGTAAATGGAACGAGAAGTGATTCATCAATTGTATTATTGAGTCGCAGATTAGCAAAAATGGGCTATGTAGTTGCATCTATCGATTACCGTCTTGGTTGGAATCCGGTTGCGCCTGAGCAAGATACTCGCGTAAATACTTTGATTAATGCTGCTTATAGAGGAGTTCAAGATGCCCGTACTGCCATTCGGTTTTTCAAATCGAACGCAGGTAATTTTGGGGTTGACACTTCTAAGGTTGTTTTATGGGGTGTTGGAACAGGTGGATATATTACACTGAATACCGGTGCATTAGATAGATATGCCGAGGTGGTTACGACTACCAATCCGGAATCAAAATTTATTGGAAATAATGGTTTCCCAATGGTAATTGAACAGATAAATGGAAATATTTGGGGAACAAGCCTAGGCAAGAATCCACTTAATGGTGATACTCTATGCCTGCCTAATAACCTTGGCCCATCTTCTGATTTTCAATTGATTGTTAATATGGGTGGCGCATTGGGTGATATTTCTTGGTTGGATGAAAAGACTCCACCGGTTATATCTTACCAAACAACTACAGATCCATTTGCTCCATACAAAGATGATGTGTTAATCGTTCCAGGTCCAAACCTTCCTGTTGTTCAAGTGCAAGGAGCCTATGAAGTTCAAAAAAAGGCGAAAAGTTTAGGAATTAACGCAAAATTTGCTGATAAAACTTTTATAGATCCACTTTCTCAATACGTTTCTTCTGTAAATGATGGATTTGAAGGTCTTTATCCTATTTTTAAAGCAAATGTATATGACTCAGCGCCATGGGATTATTGGGATAGAGCTACTAATGCTAATGATGCTTCAGGTATCCAGACGAACCCTGATATGTCACTTGAAAAAGCTACATTATACATGGATACTATCGTTACTTACTTTGCACCACGAGCTTGTTTAGTTTTAGACTTGGGTTGTGATTTGAAAGATTATGTATCATCTACCAAAGTGATTTCACAGGAAGCCGCCGGTTTAACTGCATCTCCTAATCCTTCTGCTGATTACGTTATGATTCAGTCTGAATCAAAAATGATAAAAGGTATAGTTTTGTTTGATGCGACAGGAAGAACAATCAAAGCTATTCCAAGTATAAATAACAAACAATACAGATTAGAACGTAATAATATGCCAACTGGTGTTTATTATGCACAAGTTCAATTTGAAAATGCATCTGCAACTGTAAAATTAACTTTTATAAAGTAATTTTTAAAAAAGGAAAAAGAGGCTGTGCTTTTATAAGTACGGCCTTTTTTTATGTTATATGTAAAATATTTTTGAAAATGAATTAATACCGATTGTCTTTTAATCCCATATTCAGCTTTTGAAAATGTTGAATCGACAAAGGCTTCAGAATCAATGATTTTGTGAAATCATTGAAACGACTCCTAAATCGTGATTTCCTTCATAATCAGCATTATACGGTTTTTCAAAACCTATACTGCTGAATTCGGTTAAATATTGACCAATTAATTGAAAAGACATATTTGCCTATTTTTTATTACACTTTGTATAAGAAAACGACAGAGATTGCATATAAAATGAATTATTTTTAATAAATTATTGTTAGAAGTCTAAAAATTGAACTCATGAATACTAAAACGATAGCAATAGTTTCATATCTAACAATAATAGGTTGGGTGATTTCCTTTGTCAATCATAGCAATTCTGGAGAGCGTGAAAATTTTGCCACCTTTCATCTACGACAATCTCTGGGGATTTATTTATCTTCAGCCGCTATTCAGATTGCGACCATGATTTTACCTAACTTTATAGGCAGACCAGTGTATATTTTAGCATTTATTTTATTGGTAATAATATGGATATTGGGCATAATGAATGCCTCTAAAGAATCTTCCAAATATTTACCTTTTGTAGGTGAATTTTTTGATAAAAATCTGAATTTTATCAAATAGGTGATTAGTTCATTATGGTAATGCTTCCTTTATAAATTACTTCTTCACCATATATGTTTTTGACTTTTGCAAAATAAACATATACATCAGGATTGCATAACTTACCTTTAAATCGTCCATCCCAACCAAGATTCTCATCATTGGGTGGAAAATCTTTTTTCAAAAACACTTCAGCTC
>CAKUWM010000232.1 GCA_934699305.1 uncultured Saprospiraceae bacterium
TTATCTACCTTCCCCGGAATCCATAATCCATCATTTCGTCCGTTTTTTAATAAAGTATCCAAATCAACATTTACTCCAGCTCCTTCACATACATTCATAAAATAATCATCACCAGCGTATTGGCTCGCCTCTACTTTTAAATTTATTATTGCCGTATCAGCACAAGCGCCCTGCCAGTCTGTATTTGTCTGCAACATAATTACAAGGTCACCCGAAATATTTTGTCCTAAATTAATACCATTTCCCGGCAGCTGAATCTTATTCCCATTTGATATATCATACCAACTCACGTTTTCACTTACAGATGATAGGGAATCCAGATTTAGCCATCCGTAATTATTACAATAAATATAATCCTCAACCAATGTATTTAAAGCAGGTGGCCCACAAGTGCAATCCTTTACTTTAAAAACTGTAAAATAGCTTTGATCTACACATGGCGCAATAGCAGTATTTGTCTTAAAGTTAACCTTATATTCACCTACTGCTACCTGTGACATATAAATACTATCATTTATTATTTTGATACCGGGAATATTACTAAAATTCCAAGTACCTGAGGTTACACCGGAAGCTATTAAGTCGGGCAAGTAATAAATGGGGGGACCGGAACTTCCAAAAGTATTGCAAACAATTATTGTATCTTGCAAAATTGAAATTGGCTCGTTTTCTATTCTAATAATTGAAGAATCTATACTTAATTGGCTACAGGTAGCATAGTTTGTATTCATGGAATCTAACGTTACCAATGTAGTCATGTTACATTGTATGTCTAAATAGTTCAACCCAGGACTAACATTTGCGTTATAACCTATACCTTCAGCTTGATAAAATAATTTTCCGGAGTGATTCTTAACTAATATGGGGATCCTATATAATCCTGTTCCACAAAATGCTGTATCGCTTATACTATACTCTGGAAGTCGTTTTTGGAACAACCTAATATTACCATTTACATCACAACCATCAATAATACCTGTATATATAAGGTTTATACTATCCACATTGGGTTTGATAAGTCCATCGACATCCATACCGGCATTTAAAATTGAATAAGTGCTCTCCCCCTTAGGATCAACCCAATTAAGATTTATTCCACTTCCCTGGACTTGGATTTGAAAAGTCCCATTACAGGTTACAGTATCAAAGTCTATATTAAAAATTGGCATATTCCCCACAATGACCTGCTGACAAAGAGTATCGGATGTTCCACATTCATTGGTTGCCCATACACATACCTTATAAGTACCAGGCTGTTTCCATGTTATATAAAGAGAATCCTTTATTAAATGACTTGTATAATTTCCTTCTATAGAAAAATGTGCTATATCCCTCAATGAATCCGGTTGTAATACTATTTTAGTTTGAAAAAGTGCGCAAGGGTTAAAAGTGTTTAAAAGAGGAATTTCAGGAGGATAAACCTGCGATACTATCTTTTTAGGAATCATATAATCACATTGCAGATTACCATATAGAATGATAATATGCAAATAATAAATTCCCGGACTATTGACTACAACTGACCCATTATTGGAAAGAAACTGTCCACCTCCGTCAAGCCATTCATAATTTAAAATTATACCATTAGGAACTTCCATTCTAAAATTGGAAGTATCAATTTTTGCTGAAAAATTTATACAATCTATGGTATCAGCATTTATGGTCACTTGAATATTGGTAAATTTTAGGTTGATATTGACGATGCTATCACAACCCCATACCGTTTTCAAAGTGTCTCTAATCAAACCACTCGAAACATATTTTTTCCCTGATACTATCAGGCTATCACCACTACATAGGACGATTTCTTTTGTTGGTAAATTATAGGATTTATGAATATCAACTCTTGCAGAATCCGTACTTAATTCACCGCATATTGTTGTAGAATAAACCTTTCCTTCCAAAGCCTGAAAAGGTAGTCCAACATAAGTCAAAATTAATGGTTGGTATGATTTTAAATAAGATAATAAATAAACATCATAACTTCCAGGCGCCAGTAAACCATAATTAATTACGTTATCAATATTTATAATATTACCATTATTGGTCAGGACAAAATCATAGTTGTACAATACGTTATCAGGGGGATTTTGACTATAATCAACCGGAATTTGAAAATTAGAAAGTGTGGTATCGTTTTGACAGAACGAGTAATATTTATTCATAAATTGACCAACTGTAGCATCGCATGGTGTGCATTCCTGTCCGGTCGGATCGCAAAAAACCAAGCTAAAATCAATCAATTTACCCGTATAAAACGGTGCATTTACAATATGAAGCTGCCAAATACCATTTGCAGATCCCACATTAAAATCTTCCAAGCATCCAAAATTCGGATAATAAGACCCGGTGTAAGAGGCTCCAATTACCCAAGGAGCAATATTGTCATATTTTGATGGAAATGAGTTGTCGGGAATGACCACATCACCACATCTTAGAAAAGTGATATCCCAAACGGTACCACTCGTAATATTCCCCAGAACAGTAGGTCCGACTAAAAGTATTTTTTGTCCGGCAGGTGATATAAGCTCAATCTGGAGATTACCGACAAATTCATGTCGGAAATGCAATTTTACACCGCAGAGAGATTGATTAGATGCCAAATCATTATTGACTAATCCGCTCACATTAGCCTGGACATAAAAATCCGCATTAGCGACAATAGTATCATTGACACTAAAAAAGCATTGACACTGACTACTATTCCAAATCAACATCAAAAATAGTACAGCAAGAATCTTTTTCAATTTTGCCTGTTATGGGATTCGTTTACAAAGATACATCATATTTATTTCATCCATATAAGTTCAACATCAAAAGTATTTGGCACTATTAGCATACAAAAGAAATCTACGCTTCTCTATATATAGAGTCTAAAAATATCAGAAACGCTGAAAAAAAAAGAGGGCAACACAAAATGTATCGCCCTTCTCTATAATAAATTAAAACTAATTTCAATCGATAAAATTCAACTTGGAGGCGATCATACTGTCTCCCAAATCAAGATTTACAAAATAAGTCCCTGCGGCTCCAATCTGGTTTTTGGATATAATTACTTTGTTTAAGCCTAAGGATACTTCAGTCGGAATTTTTTTAATCAATTGTCCCCGAGTATCATATACAGACAATGTAAATAATCCGCTTTTTTTAGAATTAAACTGCATACTCGTACTTTCCAAAGATGGATTAGGATAAGCATCGACATTCACTTTATATATTCCAATTGTGCCAGATGGCTTATATGGCAAGTATTCTGTCGCAATTGGATAGGTATCATTTTCAAAAAATATTTCGCTTTTGCTATAGGAATCACCGTCTTTAAACCTATATGCTGCCAAAATACGAATGACGTCTTTCACACGACAATCATTGATTACATTAAATTCAAAATCAATCATATCATGTCCGGTATAAGGCACTGAAATCACATCAACAGCACACGCTATCAGGTCAGGATTGCCCAAAGGATATATATTCATATTATCCTCAGACCATCCGGATATATAATACTTCTTTATACTGTTGAAAGTGATATTTGCCGGATCAAATTGAAGGCAAAATTGGAATCCCAATGCTCCACTTATACTTTCTCTTACCTTCATCTTAAAAGTGTGAGTCGTACCGGCCTTCAACAAGGTATCCTGAAACTGAAAATGAATTGAATCTACTTGGGCTTTAGCTCCAAAAGCAAAAACCATACTTAATAATAAAATTACTACTCTGTTCATAACGTTTAATTGTCTTTTTAATTAATGCCCTTCATTTGTATTACTTTATAAATTGACCTTTCGCTGCCGACAAATCATCTATTATAAAAACTTTAACAAAAATAAGGGCGAATCACTCACAAATATAAGCACAATATCAATATATACATTATATTTTTTTTACATGCATTCCAACAATCGACAAAATACGACTTTTCTTGTAGCCTTATAATTGTTTATCATTAGTAGTGTTTATAATAAATTTCCCAAATGTCTTCATTATTTACCCCCACTAACTCCACTTAATGTGAGAAAACTAAATAATGAAATCAATCGTTCCATAGAACTAAGCCATCATTCCAAAATTTAAATAATCTATCATTCGTTTGTTACAAACTTTCAACTATGTCATTATGGCATTTTGTTTTAATTTACTATGCCATAATGACATCACAAATATGTATATACCTGACTTTTAGACAGATATGCATCATCGGTACAATCCTTGCAAAGTATATGTAAACAATAAAATAGAAAAAACATGAATAGCGTAATTTTTAAAACCAAGAACATGAATTCACCTCAAGTTGAAACTACACAATCAATCAGACCTTTATCCAATCACGTAAAAAATGATCGTGGATACAAAATTGAATTAATGGTTCCGGGATTTAATAAATCCGAAATCAATATTGAGGTTGAAAAGAATAAACTGATTGTTTCAGGTAAAAAATCAGAAACCGGTTCTGAATCCTCTTCCAGATATCTTCGTACGGGATTTCAAGTTGCAGATTTTGAAACAATCTATACCCTATCTGACAAAATAGATTCAGAAAACATAAGTGCTTCGTGTCATGACGGAATATTGATCATTACTTTACCCTACATTGCAGAAGAACTTCCAGTCACTAAAAAAATTGAAGTACAATAAATCTTTCATAAAAATCAAAATTTAAAAATCATGAGAAATATTAGTAAAAGAGAGCTAAGACCATTTAATCCTTACAGACCATTTGAGCAATTTTTCACCGACAATCTAAATAATTTCTGGGCTGGAGACTCATATAAGGAATCACCGGCATTCAATATTATCGAATCAGACAACAAATACACCATTGAATTAGCAGCTCCCGGTTTAGATAAGAATGATTTCCACATAGAAATTAAAGATCAGATTCTGACTATTAAAG
>CAKUWM010000233.1 GCA_934699305.1 uncultured Saprospiraceae bacterium
CGCCGCTTAGCGGTCTATTTTCCGTATTTAGTGAATTTGATGGACCTGATTCCTTTATTGCCACTCAAACAGGTACAATATATGTTGTCTTTAAAGTGGGCAGTTGGGGTAATAATTTTGAAAATTTAGTACTCTCAGATATTGTTTTTAAAGAAAAGTAAAAGTAACGAAGTAAAAAGCCATCGTATAATTTCTAAACCACAAAAACAATTTAAAATGAACAAAGCAATCTACCTCACAGCATTCTTAGGTTTGCTACTTACTGCTTGCAAAAAAAATGAGTATGATGATAATACGGGTGTTGGAGGCACCATTTCCCGTGCTGTGTTTGTTGAAGAGAACAAGCCAATTTGGCAATTAGATTTCGAGGATAATTTTGACGGAACATCTATTAATGAAAAAGATTGGGGAATTTATGATGATTCACAAAATCAGGAGATACGAAATCATGTGGGTCAGCCGTACGAACAGTTCCCAAGGCGAAAAGAAAATGTTAAAGTTAATAATAATACTGCCAAATTTTACGCTAGGAAAAATAACTATATGATAACTACCGGGGGTATGGGACTTCGTCGAAATGATTTATACGGAAGATTCATGACAAATATCAGAGTGGGAGGAGCATTAAATTTAGTTAGTGGTGTAGCGCTTACCTGGCCGGAGAGTGAAATATGGCCAAAGGATGGGGAAGTTGATTTTTATGAAACACTTTATAGTCATTACAATTGGATGTCGTGGGCACACTGGGGAATGCAGGTGAATAATAATCATCCGAAAATTAGCCATACTTACGATTTTAATCCCAGTCAATGGCATACAGTAATTTATGAATGGAATCCCGACACGTTAAAATTTTATGTTGATGGTATGCTGCGTTGGACAGTTGACAAAACAAACTATCCTGAAGCGATACCTCAAAAAAATCATCATTTGGCATTACAGGCTGATGCAAAGAGTTTAAAGGATGCAAATGATAGTTTTGTTGTGAACAGAGACGAAAGTTGGTTGGAAGTGGACTATGCAAGGTTTTACAAGCGTTGGATAATGGTTAGGCAGTTAGCGGGTAGTGAAAACAGCCGAGCTTCTATAAGCGTTGAGAAAAATGAGATAAAGATCTCTAATGGCACAAATTCGTGCAGAACAAATAACGCACTATACACTGCGGTATATGTAGAACAAGGTAAAAGTTATGATGTTAGTGCCACAATTAGCACAAGTGGAGGAGTATCTAATTCCTGGGTTGAATTGTTTTTAGGAGATACACAGCCATGGCCAAATAATGATTATAATACTGGTAAGATTTATGGTGTGGATACATGGAAAGGATGCTTTACCACACCATTAAATGGTGTGAGTATGCAAAGTTTAAGTTGTAACCCTTCCCGGAGTAATGGTGTATTTACTGCACCCAAAACAGGTATTATGTATTTTGTCTTAAAATTTGGGAGTTGGGACGGATATATTCAGGATCTTAGAATAACAAATATTTCTTTTAAGAAAAGATAAAATTTAAAGATAACGTTTCAGGCTAATTTAGCCTGAAACGTTATTGTAACATAATAATTTAATAGAGATAGCATGAAAAATTTTTTTTACCCCCTGGTGATTATCGTTTTATTGACTTCCTGCGTAAAATACGATGATGGCATCAACGATACCCCGGAGCCCTTTACGGTTCCTGAAACACCTGTGGATTGGGTACTGGATTTTGAGGATGATTTTAATGGAACTGAATTAAATAATAATGACTGGGCTATATACGATAATTCATGGAGTGATAATCCTGCTCACATGAGAAGGATAGAGGCAGTTCAGGTAAAAGATGGGTTGCTTAACCTATTAGTATACAAACATCCTACAGACCCGGCGAGGTATATGACAGGCGGGATTGCACATAAAAAAAACTACCTCTATGGTAAGTTTGAATTTAAAGTGAGAATGGACCATGACCCTGCCAATGCTACAAGCGGTGTATGCTTAACATGGCCCGAAACTGAAGACTGGCCTAAGGATGGAGAAAACGATATATATGAAACTTCTTATGAAAATGATTACTTCAGCACCTGGATACACTGGGGCAAATTCGATGATAATAAATACATTGATCAAAAACGGCAAAAGACACATCTTATAGATAAAACCCAGTGGCATGTAATTGCCATGGAATGGTCGCCCGAGTACATCAAAATATATTCTGACGGCGTATTACAGTGGACGTTAAAAGACCCGGTGTCTATTGCCAAAGTGCCGCACCATATGTGTTTTCAATCTGAAAAAGATTTGGAAAAAGATCTGACCACGAGGCCTGTTAAGTTGCAGGTAGATTGGGTGAAAATATATAAAAGAGTGCCTAAGACTTAGTATTGATACATTGGTTGATTATGCATGTTTTATGACGGTTTAGAGAAAATATTTAATTATTCACCGTTAAACATTTAATAATGAAGCCCGCAAATTTAATCTTATCAGCTATTCTTTTATTAATCCTTACAGGATGTAAAAGAACATTATTACAGGGTGAGGAAATGCCATCAACACAGATGAGTATTCCATCTTCTGCAGGTGGTATTGCAGGAACATATTATCAATGGGAAAAAATCTATGAAGATAATTTTGATGGTACTGCTTTAGATGAAAGTAATTGGAGTATTTACGACAACGCATATTTAAATAAAGATAGTGCGATGAGAAGGCGGGCAGCTGTGAAGGTTGGAGGAGGTTTGTTAAACTTATTAGTGGATAGGAACCCTAATGAGCCTGGCAGATACATGACTGGCGGTATAAGTAATAAAACAAAACTACTTTATGGAAAATTTGAAGCTAAAATAAGAGTGGATAACGATACTTCGACAAGTGCTGTTATGCTCACCTGGCCCGATTATAATGAAGACTGGCCTGAAAAAATGGAGAATGACATTTACGAAACAGGAGAGCAAAGAACAAATTTTAAAACATATATTCATTACGGTGAATCGGTAACTACAAACGGAGTAGAACGGCATCAACGATACGATAAAACTCACAATTTTGACCCAACCCAGTGGCATGTAGTTGCTATGGAATGGACTCCTGAATTTATTAAAATATATGTTGATAATAACCTGCAATGGATAGTTACAGACAAAGCTGCTATAGCCAGAACACCACATCATTTATGTTTACAAACAGAATACAATTTGGCTAAAGTATTTACTCAACAAGTCAGGATGCAGGTAGATTACGTAAAATTATATAAATTAAAGGATCCTATAAATGAAGGTAATATGATAGTGGATACTAACTGGAGCTTTATGCATCAAAATATAGCAAATAATATTACCGAACCTTCGATTAAAAATTTTAATGGGAACCTTTATATCAGTAATGTTGCTTATGTAAATGAGGAAAAGACACTCAACGTAAATTCTAATTTCCTTGCTTACCAGGCAATTGACGTAGTTCAGGGAAATAAGTATCTGGTTAATGCACGTGTTGATGCTGATATCACAGTAAAAAATGCATGGGTAGAGTTATACATGGGGGATGTGGCACCTCAGGTTAATAGGGATTATTCGTCAAATATGTTCTATGGATTAGATACATACCGGGGCTGTTTAAGGATTCCTGTTTATGGCGGTGAAATGCTTGCGCTTAGTTGTAACAATACAGGTAGTGGTACACAAACTCAGGGGATATATACGGCTACAAGAACAGGCAAAGTATATGTGGTAGTTAAAGCCGGAAGTGCAGCCGGAAATATTGACTTTGTTACTCTTTCAAATATTAAGGTTATTCCTGCCCCTAAGCAAAATCTTATTAATAATAATGGTTGGCAAAACATACTACAAAGTGCCGCCAGCTGGCGAACAATTAATTCTACTATAAGTACTAATAATAATGTAATAACTTATTCGAATGGTACTACATCGGGTCAGATTAATAATGCCGTGTTTCAACCCGTTACTGTTGTGGCTGGTAAAAAGTATAAAGTTTCTTTATATATGAACGTGTCAGGTAAAATCAATAACTCCTGGGTTGAACTTTATTTAGGCAGGTCTGTACCGTTACCGGATGGAAATTATTCAGATAATAAATTTTATGGTATGAACTGGCAATGTCTTTCTTCTCCTATGGAAGGATATATGGAAAAGCTGGAATGCAATGGAAACAGTATTGATGGCATTTTTACAGCAACGAGTACGGGAACTATTTACATAGTGCTTAAGATTGGGAGTTGGGGCGGTAATATTGAAAACTTAAGTATTAAAAATATTCGTTTCCAGGAATTGTAATAAAAAAAATGTTATAAAGATGGGTTGATAAAACTTCCATATTCTACCCTCTGTATAAGTGTCCTGTACTGCAACAATAACAACCTAATTAATAGAAAATATTAAAACTGAAGTGCGAAAAGAAGAATATAAAATTTCCTTTAAAATATCAGGAATATATAAGTTCTGTATGGTTTTAATTGTCCTCTTTTTTTGCAGCGGGGAAATAATGGCGCAAAAAAGTATGAAAGACCTGCCCATGATAGGCGCGGAGGTATTTATTGAGCCCGGCCAGAAAGAGAAGGATGTGGAAACATGGTTTCGTGTAATGAAGGAAAATAACATGACGCTATGCCGCATCAGGATGTTTGAAACTTATATGAAGGATGAAAAAGGTAATTGGGATTTTTCATTGTTCGACAGGGCTTTTTTTTACGGCGAAAAATATGGTATAAAAATTTACGCTAATCTCTTTCCCGAAACCGATTTTACCGATGTGGGTGGTTTTAAATTTCCTTATAGTGATGGCCATTTGCAAAAGATCTCAAACTATATAAAAAATGTGGTAACACATTTTCAAAAGTTTAAATCGCTTTACGGATGGGTGCCTATAAACGAGCCTGGTGGTGGCAGC
>CAKUWM010000234.1 GCA_934699305.1 uncultured Saprospiraceae bacterium
GTAGATGTCCATTCTGCAACATTACCTGCCATGCAGTAAAAACCATAGTCATTTGGAAAATATGCATCAGCTTTAACAGTCCATAGACCGCCATCTTCCGGATAATTTCCTCTGCGTGGTTTAAAGTTGGCAAGTAAACATCCCTTTGAATTTCTAAGGCCATAAGCACCCCAAGGGTATGGAGAGTTATTGTGACCGGCACGTGCAGCGTATTCCCATTCTGCTTCTGTAGGTAAGCGGAATCCTTCAGTCTGAACGTCTTGTGGTCTATACATGTCCCATATTTTGGTTCTCCAGTTACAGAAAGCAGTGGCTGCCTTCCAGTTAACACCGACAACAGGATAGTCGTCATAAGCCGGATGCCAGAAATAGTTTCTAGTCATCGGTTCATTATAAGAATAGGCAAAATCTCTAATCCAAACCATTGTGTCCGGATAGATTTTTGTCTTTTCTTTCTTAATGTAAGTTTTTCTGGTTGATTTACCACGATCGGCAGCAGCTTGTTTCCAATCCATCCATTCGTAGTTGAAGACTAATTTGTCCACATCAAATTCTTTCTTACCACTGATAACGTCATCGCCACTAAAATACATATCCGATAGAGCTTCATCGGTATAGTCAATATCGGCAGTCCAGTCAATGTGACTGTTTCCGGCATCATCTTCTTCCATGTTGCCGAGGATGGTATGAGCTATTGAGTCTCTTACCCAATTGACAAATTGACGGTATTCATTGTTGGTAATTTCTGTTTCATCCATGTAGAATCCGGCAATAGATATACTCTTTGGTCTTGAGATATAAGTACTGCTTAAATCCTGATCATCTGAACCGATGGTCAATGTTCCACTGCGTACATAAATCATACCGTAAGGATTAATACCTTTCCACGACGGACGATCTGTTACACCTATTAACTGTCCATCCATTTTGCTGCTTTTCCCACATGAGATAATAGAAAGGGATAGGATAGCTAATCCAAATAAAAATACAATGTTCTTACTCATTTGATAATAAAATAAATTTCCTAAAAATTTGGATATAGTATTTAAGGGCGTAAAATTAGTTTGTTTCTCGATTTTATCCAAAACAAAGTTCGTTTATCATCCCAATTTTAACAATTTTTATTTTTATAATATTTTAACACGTTGTATATCAGACAATTGTATATGCCTTGCTTTTTTATTTAGTTTTCTTTTTTTCGGATTCTTTGATGTTTTAATAAATATTTTACAAAAGTAATATTAAATTTTGAATTGTAGTCACATTCTGGGATGATATATTATTTTTTCTTTTGGTCTCTTTATAATATTTGTTTTTATTCTGTATTGTAACAATAATTCATGGGTGTTTCCACTAAATGTTTTAATATTTCCCAATGAACTTTCGAAGTTGTAAGCTATCATTAAATGTTCGTTAAGCCGTCCTCCTAATACTAATTTAACTGCATCTATGGAGCTTTTATTGTATCCTCTTACACCAATTCCGCCAAATATATTATTATTATATACATGAATGTCCAATTCTGATTGTAAAGTTATTATATCTGACTTAATTAAAAGAGAGGGTGCGATTTTCCAATCTTCATCTAAAGTGTAGGTATAACTACTATATAATATAATGTGATGATAAGGTGTATAGTAATAATTTTCTTTATTGCGTTTCCCTAATTTGGTTGTTTGATAACCGGATATGCCAATTTCCCAGTTTTTGAATCGTGAAAATATCCCCAAATTTATTATGCCATTATTGCTTGTTGTCGAAATATTTGGGATATTAGGGTCATTGTGATTTATAACTATCTCATAGTTACCATCCGGAGTCATCAATATGTCGGATTCTAAAGTTTTGGATGTTAATCCTATACTTCCTCCTACAGAAATCAATATTGGAGTGGGTAAAAAGTAATTATAGGAGACCATTCCACTTGTTATTTTGCTTGCACCCAGTTGGTCATGCATAAATTGAGCACCTATACCACTATGAATAGAATGGAAAGGTGCATGTAATGTTACATATTGAGATTGTGGCCTTCCGGCTATTTCAGTCCATTGCTTTCTAAAGTTGCCGGTTAATGTTACGCTATTATTAAGTCCTCCGTATGCCGGGTTATAATTGTATGGGTCAAGCATATATAGACCTTGTTGCATCAACTGTTGAGCGGGAGCAGTTGATGGCATATATATTATAAGTGTAATAAAGAGAAATATTATTAGGCGTTTATAAAAATGATTGATTGGATTCAAAATTGAAATGTTTGGATGTATGATCGTATTAATGTCAACTACATAGAACAAGTTGATGGACTTTTTGATAAAAATCAATACATTCTTGTATATAGTATCTATTAATGACGCCATACCTTTTCTTGTAAAGGTACAACAACATATTGTATCCTTATTTATTCTACTTGAAATTAACATTTGGGGTACCTTTGGGGCTTCAACCGTCGATGAAAGTATCCCTACTCAATGTGTTTGAAAAGAAAGTACTATCCTTTAAAATTCGAAACAAAATCAAGTAGGGATGGATCTGGTGGAAAATTAATTTTCTACTCTAAATGATACTTTACAAATAACTCCATAAGAAGTGATTTTTGAGTCACTAACATGACATTTAAAATCTTTTACGTAAACAGAATCAATGTTTTTGATAGTTTTGGAAACTTCTGCGACGGCTTTTTGGACGGCATCATCAAAACTGGTTTCAGAAGAGGAAATTACCTCAATAACTTTTACTATTGACATATATTTAATTTTAATTAATAAATAAACAATTACAAATCAAAAGGGTAGTGGTGTTGATGAATAAGAGTTTTTAATTTATAATTCAAATATACGAAATAAATTTGAAAAAGTGGAAAATTATAGAAGAATCAATAGAGTATTTAGGTTAAAACCAAAGTGTTTCCATTAAGAGGGATTTGGGTTTAATGAAAAGAAGCAATTTGTTTTATCAAGTGTGTATTTTTGCAACTTTTTAAGATTGGATTTTGAGCAATGAAAGAAAAGCTTTGGAGTAGGGATTTTATCAATGTTAGCGTTACTACATTTTTGATGGCATGTTCCTTTTTTCTTTTAATGCCTACTATTCCAATTTATTTAGCTGAAGAGCTGAAGGTTCCACATGCTCAGATTGGCGTGGTGTTGTCATCTTATGCCTTTGCATTATTGATAATAAGGCCATTTAGCGGTTTTTTGGTAGATATTTATTCCCGCAAGCCGTTGTATTTATTTGGTTTAGTGTTTTTTGTGGTCATGTTTTTGGGTTATTATTTTGTGGTCACAGTCATATTCTTTGTGATATTAAGATTTATACATGGTTTATTTTGGGGGATATCAACGGTTTCGGCGAATACAATTGCTATAGACATCATTCCTTCTTCAAGGCGGGCTGAGGGAATTGGTTACTTTGGTGTCAATATGAATATAGCTATGGCTATAGCACCGTTTATTGCGGTAGTAATATACAATAATTACGGTTTTCACACCTTGATTTCAGCGGCTATAGCAATGGGTTGTCTTGGTGTAAGTGCGGCTGTATTTATCAAAGTCCCTAAACGACCGAAAGTTGAAAAGATTCCGGCTGTGTCGTTAGATCGGTTTTTTCTATTACAGGGATGGCCTATATTTATCAACCAGCTTTTTTTATCTTTTGGATGGGGGACATTAGTCGCATTTGCTGTACTATATGGAAAGGAAATATCAATTGCCAATTCTGGTGTATTCTTTTTATTTTTAGCAACCGGAATTGTTCTTTCAAGAGTAACATCAGGGCGATTTGTAGATAGAGGGCATTTACACAGGGTCATGTTAATGGCTATATCTATGATTGCAGGGGGATTTATTTGTTTTGCGTTATTTCACAGTATTGTATTATTTTGCTTATCTGCTTTTATACTTGGAATTGGGTATGGCACACTTTTTCCGGCTTTACAAACTATTTATGTCAATATGACCACGGCAGATAAGCGCGGTACAGCTAATTCAACCTATTTATTAGGATTTGACTTGGGTATAAGCATGGGAATGTTGTTGGGTGCTTATATTGAAGATCATTATGGATTTAGCAATATGTACTTGTTTACGGCTGTTTTATGCATTGTGGCTTTGTTAATATATCAAGTGAATTCAAGAAGAGTTTATGATGAGAATAGGTTGACTGATGTTTAAAAGTTAAAGTGATGAATTTTTAAATTTATATTTTATTCTCAAACTAAAATTTAATCCTTCTTTTGTAAGAAATATAAAGATATATTGAGTATTGGAATCCGTGTGAATGAAGAATGTAAGTTATTCAAAGTGAAAAGCTGTTTGGAATAGTTAAAATAAGCTAAACTAAACCCAAACAGCTTAATAACTCGTAAAATAAAATATTATTCTTTTTCCGTTGGAATTGGCGCTAATGTAGCCGGATGTTCATCTCCATGGTGGCACGAATAACAAGATACTTTGAATTTATTATTTACGTAATTCTGAGTAAAATCACCACTGACGTCAAAGTATTTTTTATTGATTTTCATCGTCATTCTCATCATATTACGCGTAATTTCTTTGTGAGGATGATCGTCTGAGGCAAAATCCAATTTGTTTGGGTTGGTTTTTGATTTAGCATGACAATCTCCACATTTGAAATTTAAAGCCTTTTCAAATCCCTTCATTACTGCCATTAAGTCGTCATGAGAAATGTCTTTTGACAAAACCTTAAGTGAACCCTTCTGCGGTTCTACTTCCGAAGGCGTAAAGGCAAAGGCGCTAAAAATAATTATCCCCAACATCAAGGTTGTACCTATAAATAGTTTTGCATTATATTTCATAAAATAAAATTTATAAATTTAATGATTCAATTACTAATAAGTTAACGTTACTTAGATTACAT
>CAKUWM010000235.1 GCA_934699305.1 uncultured Saprospiraceae bacterium
ACGTCAATAAATTTAGTGAAGAGAAAATTAATTTATCTAAAAAAATGACTATTCTGTATGTATAGCTCTTTTGAAACGGTTATATATCAGAATAAAAGAAGCGAGAATCAATCGTCGCTCATGTCCATATTGTGGAATACATTGGTAATATCATCTTCTTCTTCAAGCTTATCAATTAGCTTTATGATAGCTTCAGCTTGTTCATCGCTAACTTTTTTTACAATTGTCGGTACATACACGGCTTCTGCTGATAGAACTTCTATATTGGATTCTTCCAGCCCTTTTAACATCGTTCCATAGTCAGAAAAATCAACAGTTACTTCTAAGTCATCATCTTCTTCTTTGATAGATTCAAGGCCGTAATCAATCAAAAGTAATTCTAATTCATCCAAATCTCTTGCCGGTGGATTGATTTTAATCACACCTTTATGACTAAAAATGAAATTATGCGTTCCACTTTCGACAATTTCACCCCCATTGCGAGAAAAGTGCATTCTAACCGTTGCCACTGTGCGTGTAGGGTTGTCTGTTGCTGTCTCTACTATAAAAGCGACTTTATTGGGTCCATACCCTTCATAGATAACTTCTTGATAGTTTTCAGCATCTTTTGATGAAGCTCTTTTAATGGCTGCATCAACGTTTGCTTTGGGCATATTTGCATTTTTGGCGTTGTTAATAGCCATTCTAAGTGAAGGATTATAATGAGGGTCAGCACCACCACTCTTAACGGCGATGGCAATCTCGCGCCCTATTCTGGTAAAGGTTTTGGCCATTCCGGCCCATCTTTTCATCTTTCTTTCTTTTCTAAATTCGAAAGCTCTTCCCATGTGAAATTCTTGGTTTTAGGGTGCAAAGATAGCTCAATAAAGTAATATTTTAAGCATAGGGTAATAAAAAGTTGGTTAACATTGGCTGATGTAACCTGATTTATAATTAAAAACTATATATTTAAAAAACAAATTTATTTTAGTATCTTTGCGCACATTTTAAAGTAAGAAAAAGATTATGCAAGACAATCAGCGGATTGTGCCAATCAATTTGGATGAGGAGATGAAGACGGCTTATATCGACTATTCTATGTCGGTAATAGTTTCACGAGCGCTTCCGGATGTAAGAGATGGAATGAAGCCTGTACACCGCAGGGTTTTGTTTGGGATGGATGGGCTAAGTCTCAACTATAATAAAGCACATAAGAAATCTGCCAGAATTGTAGGAGAGGTGCTAGGTAAATACCATCCACATGGTGACTCATCAGTATATTATACTATGGTAAGGATGGCTCAGAATTGGAGTATGAGATACCCTTTAGTCGATGGACAGGGTAACTTTGGATCTATGGATGGCGACAGCCCGGCAGCGATGCGTTATACGGAAGCGAGATTTTCGCGCATTGCCGAAGAAATGCTTCGTGACATTGAAAAAGATACCGTTGATTTTACACTCAACTTTGATGATACCTTAGAGGAGCCTACTGTTCTGCCTTCTAGAATTCCCAACCTTATTGTCAACGGTGCCAGTGGTATTGCTGTCGGTATGGCAACCAATATGCTTCCGCATAACTTGTCTGAAGTAATCAATGGTTTGATTCAATTGGTTGAAGACGGAGATCTTACAACAGATCAGTTATTGCATCATATCAAGGGTCCGGATTTTCCTACCGGTGGTATCATATATGGAACTTCCGGTATTAGGGAGTATTTTGAAACAGGTAGGGGCAGAATTGTAGTTCGTGGGAAAGCTGAAATAGAGAATCATGCTAACAAGGAGGTTATCATCATAACAGAAATACCTTATCAGGTAAATAAATCTGACTTAGTAGCAAAGATAGCCGAACTGGTTAACGAGGGCAAGATCACAGGTATTTCAGATACCCGTGATGAGTCTGACCGTAATGGCATGCGTATAGTAGTTGAAGTGAAGCGCGATGCCATGGCTAGTGTAGTTTTGAGTAAACTGTTCAAATATACAGCATTACAGAGTTCATTTGGTGTCAATAATATTGCATTAGTCAAAGGTCGTCCTGTCCTTCTTTCCATGAAAGAAATGATGCAGCACTTTATTGATTTTAGAATAGAGGTGATTGTTCGTAGGGCAAGATTTGACTTGAAGAAGGCTGAAGAGAGAGCCCATATTTTAGAAGGATTGCTCAAGGCATTAGATCATCTGGATGAGGTAATTGCATTGATTAGAGCATCAAAGACAGTGGATGAAGCACACGCTGGACTGGTAGCAAGGTTTGAATTCTCTGACATTCAAACCAAGGCTATTCTTGAAATGAGATTGCAGCGTTTAACTGGCCTTGAAAGACAAAAAATTCAGGATGAATATCAGGAATTGCTTAAAACAATAGCTTATCTGAAAGAATTATTGGATAGTGAGCAATTGCAAAAAGATGTTGTCAAGGCGGAATTGGTTGAAATTAAAGATAAGTTTGGTGATCCACGTCGGACAGAGATTACCCATGCGGATGGGGATATTAGTATGGAAGACTTGATAGCCGATGATGCAGTTGCTATCACTATCTCACACCTTGGATATATTAAGCGTACAAATCTGGATGAATATAAACCACAACATAGGGGTGGTAGAGGCTCCAAAGGAAGCAAAACAAGAGATGCAGACTTTATTGAACACATGTTTGTTGCATCTAATCACAATTACCTTCTTTTGTTTACAGAAAGAGGTAGATGTTTTTGGTTGAGGGTATATGAAATACCAGAAGCGGGCAAAGTTTCGACAGGTCGTGTAATTCAAAATATAATTAACCTTCCTCAGGATGATCGAGTAAAAGCGTATATTCCTATTACTGATTTGAATGATGAAGAGTTTTTGAATAATCATTATATATTATTCTGTACAAGAAAAGGTACGATTAAGAAGACTCCAGTTGTCGATTTCTCAAGACCACGCTCCAACGGTATCAATGCGATTTCCATTAACGAAGGCGATATGCTATTAGAAGCCAGATTGACAAATGGTGCCAATGAAATTATTCTGGCTAATAGAATGGGACGAGCTATTCGTTTCAATGAAAGTAAAGTGCGTTCAATGGGTCGTAATGCAGCGGGTGTACGAGGAATGATGCTTGAAGGCCCGGATGACGGTGTGATTGGCATGGTATGTGTTGATCCGGCTGATATGCTCGTAACTGTATTTGTGGTTTCTGAAAATGGAAACGGGAAGCGTTCTGCTTTGGAAGATTATCGGGTAACCAATAGGGGCGGAAAGGGTGTCAAAACGATGAAGATTTCTGATAAAACAGGAAATTTGATAGCTATAAAAGAGGTATATGAACTGGATGAGATGATGATTACTACTCGTAATGGAATCATTATACGAATGGCTGTAGAGGCGATAAGAGTGATGGGAAGAGCAACCCAAGGAGTGAGGTTGATTAAGTTGGATTCTAAAGATAGAATTGCTGATATCGCTGTAATTAAAGAATCGATGTTGGCTGACAGTACAGAGGAAGAATAGTAAATTATTTATTTTAAGAAAAATTTAATAAATAAGTGGATAAAGCCTGAAACGACTGAAAAGAAAATAACGTTACTTGTTAAAATCGAATTTATTAACATATTTAATTAAAATAGCCAATTGGGCTAAGAAAAGCAAAATATTTACCTTATGAAAAATGTATTATGGGTTTTGTTTTTATTGGGATTTATGCATTTAAATGCTCAAGCGCAAGAAGATGGAAGTAAGTTAGCTAAGAAAGCGAAAAAAGCTATTACCGGATATTTTCTTGATCCAACAAATAAGGAGAATTTGACAGAAGCTAAAACATTGATTGACAATGCTTTTGCTACTGGATCTATTGATAATGATTATGCTGCTTGGGCGGTCAAAGGTGAGATTTATGGTCAATTAGCCCAGACAGATGCTTCCGTTAAAATGGTTACGCCGGATGCTAAATCTAAGAATCCTGAAGCCGCTGATATTGCATATAGTGCATATAATAAAAGCTTAGAATTGGCGCCTAAAGAAAATGCCAAGAAAGATGCATTTAATGGATTGGTTGAACTGATTCCTTTGTTGAGCACTTCTGGACTTGAGTTCTTTTATGCACAAGATTTTGCCAAGGCATATCGTGATTTTAATTCAATTTTAAAAGCTTATGATATCTTAAAGGTTGCAAAGTATAAAACTGCATTGGATAAGCCGGAAGATCTGAATAATCAATATTATATCACTGCATTGGCTGCTTATAATAGCGGTAAGTTGGCAGAAGCAGGAACGTTGTATGAGCAATCTCTTAAAGGCGGTAATAAAACTGCTGAGGTATATGATGGTTTATTTCGCTCTTACCTGAAAAGTGATCCCGCAAAAGCAGAGAAGTTCCTTGCTGAAGGTCGAGCAGCTTTTCCGGATGATAACAACTTGTTGTTCTCTGAAATCAATCTTTACTTAAGCCAGGGAAAACTGAATGATCTTATCAGTAAATTGGAACTTGCATCAAGTAAAGAACCTGATAATATTAGTGTAGTAAATACACTGGGAAATGTATATGATAAATTGTATCAGGATGCATCTGAAAAGGGAGATACATTAAATGCTAATAAGTTTCTGAATCTGGCTATGGAAACGTATCAGAAAGCTTTAACTAAGGAACCTACCAACAACTTTGCCAACTATAGTATGGGAACATTATACTATAACAAAGCGGCAAGCTATGTTACTTTAATGAATTCACTTGCAGAAGATTTGTCAAAAGAGGGGATGAAGAAATATGATGCAGCTCAAGCAAGTATGTTGGGAATGTTTGATAAAGCATTGCCTTTTTTCCTTCAGGCTGAAAAGAGTGATGCCAACGATAAAAAC
>CAKUWM010000236.1 GCA_934699305.1 uncultured Saprospiraceae bacterium
GTATCATGATCAAACTCCTGATTATCATATACTTCTATCAACAATTTCTCAACCTTGGTACTTATTCCTTTGGATTTATCTACAATCACTTTTCGGTGTTCGTCTTCTTGAGGCGCTTGAGTGACTTCTTTTACTTTCTCTTCATCCTGAATTATCTGTGGTCTTATTACCTTATAGAAATGAGGCCTTTCAAAGCCATAAACATAATTTCCTCCGAATGTTTTAATCCACTCATTGCCTCGTTCTACCACACCCGTGCCATATTTATTGGTTGTTCCTGCGAGTTGAATATTATACATATAATAACAAGGACCGTATAATTCATACTCTTTTGGTGTGGACTGGCTTAATGCAAACTTTTCCAAAAAGCCAATTTGCTTACTTAGTACAGATTTTAATTCTTCATAAGCCATTGATTGTGGTCTTGACATCTGAGCGATATTGAAATTATTTAATGCTCCTTGAAGACTACGAGCAGACTTCAATAAAGAAGCATCAGCTTTCACTGCTTCGCCCACATTTTCACTCCTTAAAGCATCAAACATTTGATGAAGGTCTTTATTGTAACTGACAAATTGTGCAATAAAACCTTTGTAAAAAGCATCATTCTTGTCAACCTTAGGAGTCATTTTTACAACCAGCTCAGCCAATTCTTTTCTTTTAGCCTCATAATTATCATACTTAACCACACAAGCATCTAAGACAGCATAAATATTTTTTAGGTTGGTCATCTTAGACAAATCAGCATGATCAATCAATGTCCCGATACTATATCTTTCTTTTTCGAGATCATCCATTATGGCTTTCATCTCCCCAATAATCTGATTAGCTTGCTTTGAGTATCTGGTGGGCAAGACATTGGATTCTTTTATTGCTAAAGCATATAATTCATAAGGACTTATACGATAAAAAGATCCACTTTGGTCTTCAAAGATATTCTCAGGAAAATCTTCATTCGAAAAAAGATTCAATTTATATTGTGGGAGATTTACATATTTATTTATTTCCTGATTATACAGCTCAAGTAATCGATGAATTATCAACATACCATGATCACTTTCATTTGCAAATAATATATAATTATTAATTGCTTTGGTTTGTGAAATCTCATCTTTTTGAGCTTGTAAAGGAAATATTGAGCAAATCAGAAAAATAAATATAACCAAATACTTCATATTTTCAATTGTTTTTGATTGACAGATGATACCTTTGGCGATTATATGATTCACTATTGGAATAAAATTGCGTCTTTAAATTTACAAATTCACAAAATTATCGGAACTAATCAAGAATAGCATCAGTTAAAAACTATTTTATGCTTTAAAACAAACATGCATATAACTTTTAAATATAATTTAAAAAATAAAACACATCTTGTCTTCGCTCAAAAATACGGTATTTAAACTGAATCCAAAGCTTAATATTTTGTTATTCTGCTTGATGTACAGTATGACAATATTTTCTCAAGGGCGAATCATTGACCTCTCAAATAACGAAGGTCTTCCTTTTTGTAATGTATCCAGCCTTCAACATCCGGAACTCATGACTATATCAGATATATCAGGATATTTTACCTTATCAGATAAAGCTATTGGTGATTCAATCTTATTGACATATATCGGTTATGACACCTTACGGACGGTGTATAACTTAGACACCAAACTCTATGCATTAAAACCTTCTAATCAATATTTAAATGAGGCTTTAATTGTTGCTGACGACGGCCCCGCCATAGCTTTGATCAAAAAAGTACTGCGCAATAGGGACAAGTTAAATATTCAAAACTTAAACTTTTACCAATGCCGGATTTACACTAAAAATAGCATCGGTTTTGACTCGGATGAAGACTCTATTTCTATCACCAACTTTAATAAAACATCAAGATTCCCTTCCAAACTTTTTATTTCAGAGTCTGTCATCAACCGTCAATACAATAGGCCGGACAAAGTTTTCGAAAATGTAGTGGCATCATCTTCCTCTGTCATGAAAGATATGCAGTTTGCTATTCTTCCGGAAGAAATTCAAAGCTTGCATTTTTATAAGGACTATGTACGCATCTTTAACAAAGACTATGTCAACCCAATTTCAAACCTTTCGTGGGTCAAATACAATTTTAATATAGATAAAGTATATGAAGAACATGGCGACACATTATATAAAATAGACTTTTGGCCCAAACAAAAATCTTACAATTGTTTTAAAGGCATGTGTATTGTCTCTGCAAATGGATGGGCAGTTCAAAAAATCACGATGCAAAATGCAAGCGATGAAATATATCCATTTAAATTACATCAAGAATATCAAAACTTTAATGGTATTTGGTTTCCATCGAAGCTTTCTGCCCAAATTAAGTTCCCATCGGCAGTAGGCAAAGACTATCCCTTCATTCTCAATCAAGAAAATATATTCAGCCATGTAACTTTCCTTCCGATTTATATTCATCCAAATAAAATCAATAAAACAGAATTAAATAAGGATTCAACATCTCAAATCGAAGAACTCAGACCATTCCCATTGGAAAGCAAAGATTCAATCGCTTATACTTTCGGCAAAGACCTTTTTAAGAAAACCCCAATGGGGTATTTACTAAAAAATATGCAATCTTTTGTCAACTATCAAATTCCCGTCGGACCGATTGCCCTTGATGTATTATCCATTTTCCAAACCAATTTATTTGAGAATAAGCGATTTGGATTAAATCTATTATCCAATATGGTCTATACTCCACATCTTCATTTAGGTGCGTATGTAGCTTATGGGTCTGATGATAAAACATTCAAATATGGCGCTTCTTTAGGATGGTATTTTGATAAAATAAGGACCAGTAGCCTGATATACCAGTACCGAAAAGACATCGAAAGGAACAAGTTATTCAGGGTGCGAAACAGTTGGTATGATCGCTATTATAGCAAACTGTATGCTTCTGTTGAAAGTCATCAAATTGAATTTAGAAAAATCCATTCAACACACAACATTTCGTTCGGAATGGAGTGGAAATCATATAATCCATATTTTGACTATGTTTTCTTATCGAATAAAGATAAAATCGAACAAAGATTAATCAATTCAGGGTTTAATATTTCATATCGCTATTTTAAAGGCAGGCAAGTCAACTTTTTTAATACGTATTTTATTACCCGAAATGTGGATTATCCAATTATTGAGGTTAATTACAATCAAGGCATAAAGGGCATATTGGGAAGTCAATTTAATTACCAGTCTTTGGAAATAAGCGCCAACAAGGTTTTTAGATGGGTACTTATCGGAAATACAAATCTTACTTTACAAGCCGGGAAAGTCTTTGGACATCCAAACATCTTTAATTTATTCAATGCTCCGGCTTCTTTGACAGGATCATTGACACTTCAAGTGCCCAATTCTTTTCAAACCATGCCGGCAAATACCTATTTTAGCAATCAATATATGCATCTCTTCATAGAGCAAATCATCAGGAGGCTCTACACGACGCGTTTTTCTACCCCTGAATTATTTGTAAGCTATAATGCAGGTTGGGGTAAATTATTGACAGCAGGCGACCATCACAATATTATACTAAGGGATTATCCATCCGGATATCATGAAATAGGATTAGGATTTAACTCTTTAATTAGGTTGCCCTTATATGACTGGTTTGCTTTTGGTATCAATGTAGGTGGATATTACAATCTAAAGAGTCCATCACCCATCAAGTTGGGTGAAAATTTTGTTTTAAAAGTAGGCTTAGAGTTTTTATTTTAGAATGGATAGTTCAACGCTAAATTGTATTCTAGATGCCCCAATCTATTTTTGAAAGAATTGTATGGATTATAAGAACCATCCAATTTATAAGGATTCTTCAAGATTGAACCTACATCAAACCTCAAAACAAAAAAACTTAAATCAGCCCTCAAGCCCAATCCGGTACCTACGGCCAATTGATTCCATGGCTTATCTTTCCATCTAAATCTTGCTCCTTCCCTATCGGTATCACTTTTGCTCAAGGACCATATATTTCCCGCATCCAACAATATTGCCCCTTTAAAAATATAGAAAAGTGGAAACCTAATCTCTGATAAAAATTCAAATTTCATATCTCCCGTCTGGTAAAAAGGTCCATTGGGAAACAATTGCTCCTGCACCGGATCAACGTAACTTCCCGGTCCAATCTTCCTTATAGGGAATGCCCTAAGACTAAAAGGCCCACCAATTTCAAATTGCTTCAAATAAGGCACTGTCGAACTGGAACCAAATGGCTGGCTAACACCCAACCCTACCTTGGCTGCTCCCAATACTCGCCCAAATAACCTCTTTGTCTGTGAAACCTCTGCATAGACTTTATAGTATTTTGAAAACTCAACCGTATTAAAAAGCTTCCATTCTTTATCAGGGCTAATAAGCTTATTCAACAGATTAACCTCAAAACCCGACAACTCAACACTAACATTAAATTTTTTGTTTTGACCAAAATTGTCATCTGCCGTTTTATACAAAAAAACAAAATCTTTAAATAAGACACCTGTAAGCAATCGGGGGTTTTCAAAACTTTGTTTTAAAAAATAATTTTTATTGAGAACTTCTTGATATAAACTATACACATTTGGCCTAAAATAATTGATACCCAAATGATTCCAACGATATTGATGTTCATTATCCTGAATCACATCAAAACCGTAAGTCCCATTGATATTAATATACTTATACCAATCTTGAAAATTGACAAAATCTATATCCGCAGAAATGTTCGTCGTAACCCGATCATCCAGTGTTTCAACAAATTGTCTTGTCAACAGATAGCCATCTTTCGTTTTAATCTTTTTTAATCCGGATATTATG
>CAKUWM010000237.1 GCA_934699305.1 uncultured Saprospiraceae bacterium
TACCAACATACTGCTCAATTGTCCATGGTTATAATACCGGATGGTATCCCATAATTCGTCAGAATTTAATGTACAACTTTTCTTAAAGCTTTCGACAAAACCGATGCTGTCATTTACCCATTGGTAACTGGCTTCTTCCACCAAAATATCATTCTGGTACTTATTCTCTTGCTTTGAAGTCTGTATCCATGTATTATTTGCCTTTGTAAAATTATAAGTCCCCAGTATTTGTACGTTATCAGTATATGTAAAGGTTTGTAATGCCGTTTCACTATGGTTTACGCTCGTAAGGGTAGAATCCAGCAGGCCTGAATCATTGTATGAATAATCATATTGCTCATTATATGCACCAATTAAATTTCCACTTAAATCATATAGATTGTACGAATAAAAATCTCTGCTTTTAGCTAAACTGCTATCATCAATATAAGTAACCCAGACCGTATCAACCTCTATATTGTCCACCTTCTTTATTTGCTGTATCTGCCCGGCAGGACGACTGTCTCCACTATTGAAAAACATAGCAATAGTCCTCGTATAGTTATTACTCAGTGATGGATCATTTTTTCTCACATCCTGAACAATACTATCTCTCAAATTATTACCATTAGCATCCCAATCAGTTTCATAATAAAAATAATCAGTGTAGCCGCCGGAAGGATCCTGGTATTTAGTCAATTGATTGGAATAGGTAACATACGTGCTACTGGAATTCCATTTATTATTTGTGCTTTGATACAAGATACCGGTAGGTGTATAACTATGTGTATATACTATCCTATTTTGGTCATTAAACCCTTGAGCAATATATGGATAAGATGTAGAAAAGTTATCAACATTTGACTTACTAAAAGTACTATCAGCGTTCCAATAGGCATAATATACGAAACTATCCGGTGCAGTATATGACCCCCTTTTATTAGTATGATATATAAAAAATGTAGAATCAATGGGCGAATTCCCGTTTTTATGGGTGGCACTAATTAACCGTTGTTCTGTGGACAATGGATGGGCTTGAGCTCCGAAACTTTCACCATTTTTTTCATTGAGGGAAGAGCCCTTTTTGACTTGCCAACGATGTTGATTGGTCTGATCAGGAGTAAACCTCCATTGCCCTTGTGTGCTTGTTTGGGCCATCATACAAAAAGGTAAGATGATAGCTAACATTCCGATGTAATACTTTGTACTCATAATATTGAATTTTTTATGTTTAAAAATGTTGTTTCACAACAATTACTTATGAAATATTTATTAGAATCTTTAATTATTGATTCAATTATGTAGCTTTAATCAGCATATTGTAAAATTAAATGGAGCTGTCCCAAAAAACGCAAAATCAAGCGTTACAAAAACGTAACAATCAAATATGCATATATCTTTTTGATTATGTGTGTATTATAATTTCATACATTTTATATATAAGAAATTTACCAAAAAATTTGTTGGCTTTATCGCCGGTAATTAGCTGATATTAAAAAGATAAAAAAGAGATTATCTTATTACTGTACAAAAGGATTTATTAATTGGACATAATACGCCCATCTAATACCAAAATGATTTTTGTGTAGCACGGTATTACTTCGTTATCACCAGTCTTTTAGTAACAAAATGACTAAAATCATCATCAAAATGTATCGTGTAAACTCCCGGGCTTAGATTATCAGGTGATATTGATACTTCATTGACGCCAATATCGGATACATAGTCTTGTTGAAATACCAGTTGACCCTTATTATCATAGATATCTAAATGGTAAGTGTCCCGCTGTTTTGTAAAGAAGTTTAACTTAATGTTCCCATTCGTCGGATTCGGTGATATCTTAAAATCCAGGATGTCACTGTCGAAATGAACCAAAACTATCTGTGAATACTCAGCTATTCCGCTTTTGTCTATCGATTTCAGACGGTAGTAATTATTGCCCATAACAGGATGGCTGTCATTCAGTGAATAATTGGTAATAGCTGTATTGTCACCCCGACCTTCAAGCCTGCCTATTTCGATAAAATCTCTGGAAGCAGCATCTGTAGATCGCTGCACGACGAAATAGTCATGGTTCTTCTCTGCCGCAGTAGTCCATTTTATTCGGACTAAATTATCGGACTTTTCTGCTGTAAAACGAATCAAATTAATAGCTAATGGACTCTGATTTTCATATGCACCCATATCCACTGTGGACTGGAAAATCCTCGGTGCACCTGTGATGTCTGTTGTTATGTCGGAAGGGATATTGTCGTTGTTACCTGCATTGATTGCAGCTGAGTTAGCCTTCAAATGTAATCCATCGTCATCATTCATCCAGATATTGTCAGCTCCATCAGGATTGGAACTATTAGCAAAAGGGTCTCCATATTTACTACCGTATTGACTACCATCAATATTTCCGTCACCTGATTGGGAAGTTTGAGTATAACAGTATGTAAAGGTTGGAAAACTATAATCATCATCATATATACACTGGGGATTGTTTCCCCAAAACACTGAATTGTATAAATCCGGATATGAATAGTTAAAATTATACAATCCTCCTCCATAATTTGTTGCAATATTGTTGGAAAAAGTTACATCGTAGCAAACTGGTGATGATAAAACATTAAAAATACCTCCACCGCTATTAACTGCAGTATTACTTGAGAAAGAAACATTAATCAGAATGGGTGATGAATTAAAATTATATAAGCCCCCTCCGGAAGATGATACATTACTGGAAAATGTAACATTTGTTAGATTAAGTGAGGAACCATCATTAAACATTCCCCCGCCCGAATCTGAAGATGAGTTTTCAGAAAAAATAGCATTGCTTATCATGGGTGAGCAATTATCATCATTAAACATTCCCCCACCCGAATTACCGGATGAGTTTTCAGAAAAAATAACATTGCTCAGCGTTGGTGACGAATTATCAGAATTATGCATCCCCCCACCACCAACTGATGCCGTGTTTTCAAAAAAAGTGACATTGTTCAGGACAGGCGAAGAAAAGTGATCATTATACATCCCCCCTCCAGAATATGACACATTTTCAGAGAAAATAACTTCGTTTAGAACAGGAGATGAATTGTAATTATACATCCCTCCACCATTATAAGATGTAGTGTCTTTAGAAAATGTAACATTATTTAAAACAGTTGATGAGTTAACATTATACATCCCTCCACCAAAATTTGATCCTAGGTTGTTGGAAAAAATTATATTACTCAGCGTAGGTGAAGATTCACGATTATACATCCCGCCTCCATATACAGCATTACCATTACTTACAGTAAAACCATCTAATTCCGTAGCATATGTCAGCCCATTGTTATAATTATAAATAACGCTATTCCCATTCCCTTTAATAATAGTAACATTGATTATCCAATTGCGCTGGTTTATATTAGTCTCTGTGCCTTTGAATCCTCCGAATATCTTCACACCTTCTTTCATAGTAAATGAAACTCCTATACCTTGCTGATATGTCCCTTCAGCAACCCATACTGTATCACCTGCGATGCAAAAATTCATAACAGTTTGTAAATTTCCATGCGCCGTAGCCCAAGTAGTGTATGGTGCTACACCAGTATTCCCTGCTTTTACATATCGAACAGTAGAATTTAACTTTGTACCGAAAATTAAACTTAATACAAGCAATGAGCCACATAAATATTTATTTATATTACAAATTTTCCTGTTATCTTTTATTCTAATTTTCAGATTCCTTTTCATATTTTGATTATTTACTTTATATTTTGATAAACCTAAGATTGGTAATTCGATCTTCTGTAGTCACTTGTACTGTGTATATACCGGATTTCAACTGGTGTAAATCCATACCTTTTTCAGCCATCTCCATTTCAGACATTTTTGCCGACCATACAGACTGTCCATATTCATTCAGTATTAAAATATTTACAACAGAATGAGCTGACTCAATCCCGGTGATATATATCACGCCAGAAGACGGGTTTGGAAATAAGGTCAAATCATGATTAGAAGTAAAAGTAACCTGACGAATCGGGCTGTAATTAACGGTTCCATTCTGATCTACTATCTTTAACTTATAGTAATTGGCACCGGATACAGGACTTGCATCGATTAATTGATAATTATCCTTTCTGGCAGCTAATGCTGAGCCTATAGGAATAAAATCCTTTGCATTTGAGCTGCGCTCCACTATATATTCTTTTACATCTACTTCCTCGGCGACTTTCCATCTTAGCAACACAGCCTGTTTATTAGTTGCAGTAGCAGTAAACTCCATGAGTGTCACTGGTAGAGGTGTATTGCCGGCATGAATGTAGAATGTAGAAAAAGAAGCAGGGCTGAAAGAAACAGCGTGTGAATTATCACTTCTATTTAAGTTTCCTGTTTGAGTTAAAAATACACCACCTGATCCGGGTGCTTTTCCACATCGGTTGGAAAATTTAGTTGCATTAAGCTGGCTTAAATTATTTACTGAATTATCTACATCATTTAGTGCATTCCATTCTGTATCAGTGAAGAATAGTCGAATATCACATGGGGTAGTGGGTTGATTCTCGATCGAAATAGTGAAATCTCTATCCAGATAATACACTCCGGCCTGATCTTTACGTACAGCACCTGTATTCCTATTGATAGATGCCATGACATTCCCCAGCTCATTACCATGTGGACTTATCTGCGCTATGAGATGCCCATCAGCATCCAGTAATGGTACCCAGCGATAAGCATTTCCGTCAGCCTTGGTGATAGTTACCGAGCCTCCCGAGCTGCAATCACTAGAAGCGATTGACAACAAGCCGTCCGGATTATATGCAGCAATAGTAAATGTTTTCTGACTGGCAGCATTC
>CAKUWM010000238.1 GCA_934699305.1 uncultured Saprospiraceae bacterium
GTAAACCAAACACACGATTATAAAAAATATAGCCTGAATTGAACACAAAAAACGTCAACCTATTTTAGGACAAGACACTGTGCGGGCAGAACCGTCTGTGAGGTAAACTAAATTGGTTGGAACTTGTGTTGAAAGACCAAGTGCATTAAGTGCCAAACTTCCTGTAGGTATAATTCGGGCTTTATCTCTTTTTCTGATGGCTTCAGCAATTTTTTCTGTTGAAGGCTGCAATTCCCCAATGATGGAATCCTGTTCTAAAATGGCGTAGATTCCTCTTGCAACTCTTGATATTTCACCATTTTTTTCAAGCCGCTCCAATGCTTTTGCGACAGTTTTGGAATTCCCAAAAGTAATAAAATCATCAATAAAGAAAAGCGAACCCCTCTTGGCTTTTTTTATTTTAGTAAGTATTTTATCATCAGTGGTTTGCATTGTTTTTTGATAAAAAATATGTCGCAAATATAGGATAAATTTGCGACATATTTGGAATAGTTTTGTTGCTGTTTTAAATTAATAGTATATCACAACCGTTTACATAATCTCAGACAGATTACGTGATTAATCATTAAGTCCATCACCGGTAAGGTCATCATCTAATTTTGCAGTTAAATCCTCTTTAGTCTCTGGAAAGACGATTGACAATACTACTGACAAAATCAATATCCCACCAACAATTCCAAGAGAAACAGCGGATGGTATGTGAATTACAGGTGCTATTAACATTTTGAAACCAATGAAAGCAAGGACAAAAGCCAAACCATAAGGTAGTTTGCTAAACATGTGAATAAAGTTCGCCAATAAGAAATAAAGTGATCTAAGACCTAAAATTGCAAAAATATTTGAAGTATAAAGGATGAATGGATCTTTAGAAATTGCAAAGATTGCAGGAATTGAATCTACTGCAAAAAGCAAATCGGTTACTTCAATTACGGCAATAACTGTAAGTAATGGCGTTGCCATTTTTACTCCGTTTTGAATCGTAAAAAATTTTGCACCATCAAAATTGTCACTAACTTTATACAGTTTTCTAACAAACTTTGCTCCTACGGAATTACTGAAATCTTGTTCTTCTTCCTCCTCATCTCCCGCTGCCTCTTTCCACGATTTAATCCCTGCATAAATTAGGAATAAACCAAAAAGAGAAAGTATGATATTGATTCTGAAAAAATCTTTGTTGACCCAAGAAGAAGTTAAACTCTCATTATGAGGATCTAGTCCAAAATGCCAACCACCAATGTCAAAACTTGGTAAATAAGTATATTTTAGAAGCCACACCCCTGCAAAGATAAAGATAGCGCGAAATAGTAAGGCGCCCAAGACTCCCCAGAAGAGAACCTTATGGTGAAGATATTTAGGTACATTGAAGAATGAAAATACCAGGATGAAAACAAATAAATTATCAACGGACAGTGCTTTCTCAATCCAATAAGCACTTTGGTACTGAGTAAATTTCTCAATTGCTAGCTGATGTCCTCCTGAATCCTGGTTATAAACCCAGTAAACAACACCCGAGAAAGCCATAGATAGTGAAATCCATGCTATGGACCACCATAAAGCTTCTTTCGATGACACTTCATGACTTTTTTTGTTAAATACTCCTAAGTCAAGGAGTAGCATAATAATTATTACGACCGCAAAACCTACTATAAGTCCTGGGTGCAAATCAATAATACTGTTATTCATAATTTAATTTTTAGTTTACCATTGTTACGTATATTAGTCTACCTCCTTCTTCATTGGATAGGAGGATTTTTTTTCCGTGAGTCAATTCAACCATAGAATTGATTGGAATTTCTTTTTGTTCAGTAAGATCTTTCATGCCCGTTAAAGATTGATTAACAAGAACCCATTTATTTTGATAGAAAGTAAAGTATCCTACCGGCTTTTTATCATCATTTGTAAGACCCTCGTTTCTAATAACATTTCGCGAAACATGCCATTTGAAAAGGTACTGGTTATGATAAACCATCAATCTATGACTTTCTGGTTTCCAAACATCATTTTTTGTTTTGCAATATAAATCCAAAACAGGCAAACTGCCTTTATGCGGAGTGCCACAGAAAGGACATTTTGGCTTTGAAGTATTGTCAAAAACATACCATTTTTCATCACAATTCGGATTATGACATGGCTGAATGAGATCTACCGTTTTTAATAAAGCTGTTTCCCATTCGTTTGCTATAGGACGAAGCATTGGGTTATGCAATCCATCAATAAATGCCCGTTTAAATAATTCAGACAGATATGGGCCCGTTACGGTGAATGGAATTTTCTTTGGATCACCCCAAAACACATCCCATTTTTTTAAATGGTCAACTTTTACTCTATTAACATTATCCGTTGGGTGTTCCACAAAAACTGCCTTCTCACCCATAGCCATCACTTCATCTTTTTCTGCATCTAGATCCCAAATTTTACCGCCTCGTAAAGGGTGTCTTCTTAAGAGATACATATAAATTAAAACCGCAAGTGCATGAAGATCTGTTTTCTGACTAGGCAATTTCCTGTTGGGATCTGAAATATTCAAGTGTTTTGTTGACAACACTTCGGGAGCGATAAAATCTGCAGTTCCGATAACATCGGGTGGGAATAAACCTGGAACCACTAAACCATCAATATCAATAATTGAAGCCGACTTAGTAACCGGATCTACCAAAACATTGTTATAAGATAAGTCAGAATGTGCGAGACCCATTTGGTGCATTTTTTTTACACCTCTGGAAATGTTAATACCAATCTGAAAATAACTGAGCCAATCTCCTAATTCTGACTTGTCTAAAGATAAAGGATATTGGTTATTACGAAAAGACGGAGACGTAAACCATTTGCCTACTTTTTCCCCACCTTTTATCATGTCATTCCCTTTATAGCCTTTGGCAAAGAAGAACTTGTTCAGATAAATAGGAACAACTATTCCTAATTGGTTATTTTTTTCAACGACATCAGTAGGCCATCTGAAAATTTCATCAAGAAAATAATCTGGTACATTGCCACTTTTGATATTTTTTAAATAAGTACTAACTATTTTAACAATCCTTTCCTTTTGTTGCTGTTTCTGTAGAGGGGTAGGTTCTGGCTTTTTATCTCTATAAAATGCAACAACATATTTTTTATCCGGTGAAAAATATACATCTTTCACCCCGCCTTGTTTCGGACTGCCGTTATCTACATATTCGTAAGATTTTGAAGCATCAATTATTGAATTAACTTTTTGTACTGACATAATCTTAATAAATAATTGCTAATGTGCGGTCGTCGTGATTTCCTTTGCTCCAGAAATCCATCCAAGTCATCAGTTGCCTGTCTACGTTTTCATCATTAGAAAAATCTACTTTTGCTCCATCTTCATTTTTACCATCAAGATCATCTAAAAAGTTTTTCCATGCTTCGAAATCTTCCAATTTGTTTTCGGTAATAAATTTGGGATCGTAGATACCATCTGTCATCAAAAATAACTTAGAAAAATCTTTATAGAAATTTAGTGCGAAACGACTACCCATATTTGGATTCGAATAGATTTCAGGCATTGTTACAAACCTTGTTCCGCCTCCAAATTCACCTACGTCCATGTAATTAAGCAATTCAATGGTTTGTTCATCGTTCGAAAGAATATTTATGGGACAATCTCCGACGCCAAAAGTTAGAATTGCATAACCAAAATCAAATTTCTTGGCTAAAGCAAAAATCAATGTTGTATTTAAATCCTTCAAAGTCATGTTTTCATGTGATGAAAAGTCTTGAAGTTTTTGAAATACGCTTCTTACGGATTTATAAAGAACATTAACAATAGATGATTTAGCATCAATTTTTGGATCTCGTGCAAGGTTTGAATTATCTGGAGGTGTATTGGCACCATCATTTGAATTTTCGCCTACATTGGCAGCAAGAGTTTCTTTTACTTCATCGATATTTTGAGAACTTGAAAGATTTGCTTGCTCTAGATCTTGTTTGACATCTGCTGAATAATTAGAAATGTCTGAATCGGATACCACCTTGTTTTCTTGAGAAACAGCATCTTCAACACTTTCAGGATTTACTAATAGATTCTCACTATTCTGGTATAATGTAACAAATGAGGACAAATTTCTTAAAACTTCTTCATTACTGAAATATTCTTGCAAATGCTCAGTTGCGATTTTCGAACCCTGTCTTGCATATTTTGCAGAGCCGGCTCCATCAGCAACAGCAACCAATGCCCAATCATCAGGTAATTTTGCTACAGAGAAATGATCATCTCGTGAAGTTCCCTCATGCGCATGAGACCGTCCCCTTTTGGAGGCAACTACAATTTTCTTATCTAAAAAATTTGCTTTTAAGGATAATTCATCTTCTTTAGCATAAATTATATCCTTATTACTTGGAATATTCTTCCATAAGTCCTTTGGATCTGCGTTAACTATAAAAGGAATTACTTTTGCATCCTCCGTTAGGTTTTCATCGGACTTATGAAAAAACATGACGTGTAAATCTGCATTACATGCAACAGGTGGAATACCATATATACGCTTTTTTTCAGCATCAAACTGTAATCCCGTTGAATCCAGATTAATTATTTTGGTAATCACTAGATCAGGAAAATCTTCCATATTAAAGAAATATTCATATTCACGCTTTGCATTGGCGTTGTCTATCGCAATGTGTTTTTCTTTGAAATCCTCGCTCTGTTTGTACATATTAAATATTTCTAAAATTTGCTTTTTTGTTGCGGAAATAGAATTTGCTAAGCCGATAATTCGGGTATTGTCTATTAGTTT
>CAKUWM010000239.1 GCA_934699305.1 uncultured Saprospiraceae bacterium
AAATGGAAGGAGGTGTAGTGTTTTGAGTAACGTTTATGGAAAAATCGACTTTACATCCTGTTTTATCGGATATTGTAATAGTATAAATCCCGGGTTTGTCAACTTGAATTTTTGTTCCTGTGGAATCTCCAACAATGTGTCCATTTGTAGTTTTCCATAAAATGGTTGTATTATTTCCATTCGTTATTACAGCAGAAATATCCACTAAAGTAGTTGCACAATTTAAATCACTTGTTTTTGAAAGAACTGCAGAAGCTTCAAATGCAGAATTTTTAGCATTGTATGTTGTAGTATCCTTGCAGCCAGTAGCCAGATTTTCAATAATTAAAGTATAGTCTCCGGGTTTATCAATTAAAATTGTACTTCCTATATCACTGCCTACAATATTGCCATTGGTGGTTGACCAAGTGAATGTAATACCTCCTGGGGTGCTTAATGTCCCATCCAGTACGATAGATGTGTGGCTGCAATCAAGCGTACCTAAAGGTTTTATGAAGGCATTAGGTGGTTGAGTATTATCCAGTACTGTGACATAATTTGAGATAAAATTACATACCAATCCATCTGAAGTAGTAAGGCGTACCCAATAGGTACCGGCTTTGTCAACAATTATTTGATTTGTTCCTTGTCCACTTATAATATTTCCATCGGTTGTAATCCATTCCAGATTGACAGTACCACCAAATAATGGAGCTGATTGGTCAACAAAATCTACAGACAATTGAGAAGTCGAATTATTACAATCAATATCGTTTAACTTATAGGCTGAAACAAAGAAATCTACTAAATCGACATGCAAGTTGACTATGGTATCACAAGGAATCCCATCTACCATAACAGTATAGTCTCCAGGTGAGGAATACGAAGAACCATTATAAACGAAGGCATCTCCTTTACATATTGTAGTATTAATTAATTTAATATTTTGTGGAAAGACGTCAACATGCATTGTTCTGACGGAATTACATCCATTACTAGCCACAAAGTCTTCTGTATATATACCTGTTGTTGAAAAGATATTGCCATTAGGTGAAGTATAAGATTCTCCATTGCATAGTGTAATAAACAGCTCCTCATTAATGGCTGCTGTATTGTTTATTACTGCAGATTCATAACAAAAATATTGATTGTTAAATGAACCTCCGGTAGATGCAGTCCATCCCCAATAAATTTCATGATTTCCGTTAAAGCAGTTATTAATAATATCATAACCTGTGAGTGAGATTATTGGTGCACCGTCCAAATATACAGTAATAGTTTGTGTAGCAGGATCCCATAATATACGAGCAGGATGTTCTACACCATCTTCAATATTCGGTAAAGCGACAGGACCGGCAATTGACGTTGAAAAGTCTCCGTTAGCATGGATGGATGTATGATCTTCCGGGATATCATCATATCCGGTTGTCCCGTTATCCCAGGTATCAAATTCTATAATAAGACTATTCGGAATCCCTGCGGCGCCTATTCCTCCACCTACGCCACCACAATTTTGAGCAGTTGAAAAAACCAAGCAAATACCATCTGCACCATTTGCATCTAAATCTCCAAAATAAAGGTTGAATTCAATTTCAAAGGCATCATCAAAGTCTAATGGTGCATTATACCAACTACAACCTCGTTGTCCTTCAGCTTCTTGTGTCAATTGTATACAATTGGGCGAAGTGTTATATGCATTGTATTGGTTATTAAAATTTGATTGATTGGGATTTAATACACGCATTTTAAAAGTGCCTCCACCAGGCAATTCATTCCAAACTCTAATATAATAAGTTGCACCTTGAGTTAGTCCGGTTAACGAAACGCCGGGATTAGGAACAGTTCCACAATACTGGTCGTCATAACAACCTATAATATCAGGACTTCCGCAGGCACCGGTATAAATGGCCATTGCGGGATCGGTGGCTGTTATCCCTTTAATTTCAATGGTAACTGACCCACCGGCAGGTGCAATGAAAGAAAACCAAATATCTGGATCGTTGTAAGTGCCACATAATGGAGCTGGAACACCACTTCCACCTTGTGTAGATAGATTATATGTCGTAAAAAGAACACCGTTATTGGCAACAGGAATAGCGGTACAAGGATCATTTGCTAATAAATTCTGTTGAAACCAAGTTAAAAATATTAAAATAAACCAGAATCTAAATCTCATATTATACTTTAAAGGATAGATTTCTCATCATGAAAGTTAATAGTGCAAAAATACGGATTAATTCACAAATTGCCGCATTATGATATTTCCTAATCCGACATTAACAACCAATTTTTCCTTGGTTATATGGAGGTTAAACAAAGAGAATTGGTGATTTAAGAACAAAATAAAAATTAATTGGTACTGTACTTTGACAGATTACTAATTAAAATTGATATTATCAGGCATTTCCGATAAGATGGCATATACTTCACCTTTATCTATCATCACTTTTTTCCATAATTGTTCTGAGGGCGATTTAAAAACATAATTGGGGTCATTGTGACTGATTACCCATGAAGTAGATTCGATTTCTTCTTCTAATTGCCCGGGTGACCAGCCTGAATAACCAACATAAAATCTTATTTGGTTAGATGCAACTAGTCCGGATTTAATTAAAAATTTCAATCTTTCGAAGTTTCCTCCCCAATAAACCCCCTTGGCAACTAAACGACTATCTTCTAATAAGTCGCCCAAGTTATGCAAAAAATGAATGGTGTCTGTACCTACCGGACCACCAAAATAAACATCGGCATCAAACTCTGGGAAATTGACTATAAGGTCATTCAATTTCATGTTTATTGGTTTGTTGAGAATAAACCCTATAGTTCCGGTAGGGTGGTAGTCCGTAACTAAAATGGCAGCCTTAATAAAATAAGAGTCTGTCATAAATGGTTCAGCCAGTAATATATCTCCTTGCCGTATCTCTTTGCTTTTCAAATGCTAACAGTTTATCATTCAATGGAAGTATTCTATTCTTGATTTTCAATCAATGGTGAAAATAGTAAATAAAATTGAATAAAATTTAAATAGGTTAAAATAAAGAATAAATAAAATGAGATTGGATCTTTTAAGCCGTTTCACTCGGTATGTTACGATCAGTTTTCCTTAGTAAGCCTCGTAGAATGGAGCCGGATCCTCCAATTTCCAAAGCAGAAGTCATACCATCCTGAATCATATTTTGCATGGTTTGAGTCCATCTTACAGGGGCTGTAAGTTGATCTATCAAATTTTGTCGTATTTCTTCCACGTTTGACCCCGGTTGAGCATTAACATTATGATAAACTTTGCAACTTGGCAACTTTAGTTCTGTTGCCATAATTGCTTTTTCCAATTCAACTTTTGCATCTTCCATTAATGGGGAATGAAAAGCTCCTCCAACTTGTAATGGCACAACTTTAAGTGCTCCTTTAGCTAATAATTCTTTGCTTGCCTTTTCTATACCTTTTAATGAACCGGAAATGACTAATTGCCCGGGACAATTATAATTGGCAGGAACTACGATATCATCAATAGAGTTACATACTTCTTCTACTATGCCATTTTCTAAGCCTAAGACCGCTGCCATCGTTCCAGGATGTGCATCACATGCTAATTGCATAGCTTTGGCACGCATAGAAACAAGCTTTAAACCATCTTCAAAACTCATAGCGCCGGCAGCCGCTAATGCCGAAAATTCACCCAAAGAATGACCAGCAGCCATATCAGGCTGAAACTGATCACCCATCATTAGGGCTTTGGCCATTGAATGAATATAAATTGCAGGTTGGGTGACATCGGTACGCTTTAATGCTTCTTCATTATCACCAAATATGATATCTGTGATACAAAAACCAAGTATTTCATTGGCATTATCGAATAATTTAGAAACAAATTCATTCTTTTCATAGAGATCCTTACCCATTCCCAAAAATTGAGAACCCTGTCCAGGGAATAAATAACTTTTCATATAATTAATTTCAGTTAAATGGTCAATATTCTTATTTCAACTGCAAATATGTAAAATATTCTCAATGAATATATATGCATAAAGGAATATAGAATTAAAATAGTAATAATATTGTGGATAGAATAATATTTTAAGATTGATTTAGACTAATAAATTCTTCAAAAAATTGATAAGCCATCCCTATATGTTGTACAATATCACCGGCCAACAAAGACCGCTCGCCCATTTTATCTGCTGCGAAGTTGCCGGCAACAGAATGTAACTGAGTGCCCAATAATGCAGCCTCAACCGTATCATAACCTTGAGCCAATAATCCGGCTATGATTCCTGTAAGTACGTCACCTGACCCGGCTGTTGCCATTCCGCAATTACCGGTATTGGAAAAATAAATTTGTCCATCCGGCGTTGATATTGCTGTGTCTGCCCCTTTTAATACAATGACAATACCGGTATCTATAGTAAATTTACGCATAAAAGAAACCCGTTCAATTTGAGAATCAAAAAATCCAAAAAGTCTATCAAATTCTCCTTTATGTGGCGTTAAAATAGCAGGACATTTAATTTTTCCGGACCAGTCTTTCAAATTTGCCAGAATATTGAGTGCATCAGCATCAATGACCATTGGAATTTTTTCATTTTTATCAAAAACATCGGTGATTAATTCACTTTGCTTATTTTTTCTACCCATTCCTGGACCTATTGCAATAGAATTCATACGATTGTTAAAATCAAAAGTTCCTACACCATATTTATTATCATCCATTTGAACTATTGCCTCGGGAAGAGCTGATTGTAAAAAATCTACAGAGCCATAAGGGACATGAAGA
>CAKUWM010000240.1 GCA_934699305.1 uncultured Saprospiraceae bacterium
AAACAAAACTCTTCAATTTATTGAAATTCATATAGTTAGAAACACGAAGTGCTTTTTTGTGTCAAAGTCAGGAAAAGGGGTTGATCCAAACATCCCTGTCATATCAATCACATTTCCAACATCCCATTTTCCTATGTCTTGGTTAAACTTTGAAAGGCTAAACATATTATTCATTGTACCTACCTTTGACACATTCCAATTCCCGATATCTTGATTAAATGGAGATGAAGAAAACATTTTCGTCATGTTCGTTACATTTCCTACATCCCACTTCCCAATATCTTGGTTAAAAGCTGTAAAATTGAACATATATCCCATATTAATAACCCGACTTACATTCCAGTCTTCTAAAGGTTGATTAAAAACATCAGAGCCATAAAACATATGAGTCATGTATTCCACATTTGCTACATTCCACTTGTTTAAGGGTTGATTAAATTTTCCTGCTTTAAAAAACATCTCAGTCATATTTTTCACCTGTCCTACATTCCAATCATTAATATTTTGATTAAATTCTTTGCATTGACAAAACATCTGTGCCATGTTTTTGACTTTTTCAGGATTCCATTTCCCTATATTGCCATTAAATTTAAAGCAATAAAAAAACGTACCTCGCATACTCTCTACCTTACTAACATCCCAATCCCAATTCGCTTCTATCCCGGTCAGCTTAAAACATTGACTAAACATTCCGTCCAAGTTAGTCACCCTACTCAAATCAGGAACATCCTTAGCTACAACCTCCAGCTCACTACATATTTCAAATCCAAAATCCAAACGCTCCCAGGCTATATCTCCCCACTGTAATACTTCTTTCAAATTATCCTTACTCAAATTAAAGCGAACAAAAAGGAGTGACGGGAATTTTCCACTTATCCATACTTTATACTCTTGTTCCGGTTGAAGATTATTTATGGTCAAGCCACCTTTCACGCCTCTTATTGTACCGCTATCACTGGCATTCATTGTATTTTCCCAATGCACATCATAATCAAAAATATAATTACCCCGGATAGTATCCGCAGGCATCATAATCTTACCTTTATTTGTTGCCAACCATTTTGTAATAAAGGGTCGTTGACTCTGGCCATGACCTAATCCACAAAAAAATCCTATCGACAAAACTGTAAATAGACATTTGAATGTATTCCTTTTCATTTGTTTTATAATTATACTCTAATTTACCTTATAACCATTTTGCCAGAGCGAATAAATTTACTAATTTATTTAAACAACTCCAATATCATGATTCTTATTCTTTTTTTAAGTTTAGGATTGAAACCAATACTTCTATCCTTACAAAAGGTATTGTTTATTCTTCCATCAAACAACCCTCATCGATTTAATCAACTTTAATAAACTTTGCAACTTGTTGATTATCTACTTTTATTGAATATATGCCAGATCTCCACGACCGAACAACGATACCTTTAACCAAATCTCTCAATGTACCCGAATAAACTTCCTTACCTATATTATTAAATATCTTTAATGATACGTTATCATGATAATTTACCATACTTTCAGTACGAATAATATCAGAGGTCGGGTTGGGGAACAATATAAATTCTTTATTTTGACTACTCTTTGTCTTCGTAATACAAGGTGAACCGGGAAGGGGACCCATGTTGTAATCAATCAAAGTTGGAACAAAATGAGAAGGATGTACTTCCATACGATAATAGTCCTGTTTCCAACCAACGTGTGGTCCATGTCTATCAGGAAATGCTATCCTATGAATATATCTCAAAGAATAAAAACTCCATACGTATAAATGACCATCATTACCACTGAAGATAGTGCTAAAATAACCTTTATAAAAGAAGGGATACTCAGTCACTTGTGCCGTATCAAATGTTGCTATCGGTATCCAGTCATCATCAAATGCATTACTTTCCAAATCAAATTGAAATATATCAAACTTAGATGTCAAATAGAAAAAACGTCCGCCCGGTGCAAATGCGCTAAATACAATCCCCATGTTGCCCGGACTTAAAAGCGGGAAAGAGCCCTCTTTAAAAGGACTCAAATCTCCGGTACACCGGTCAAAGTTGAGGACAATAAAATCTTTCTTTCCAGTGCACACATATCCTATTTTTTGACCATCCGGACTAACACTTACAGTACCTTCACTTTGATTGAACCAGCCATCAATTTGTGAAAGAACGGGATCATGAAGCACTCCATCATACAGTATAGAATACCAACGATTGCTCCTTAATTCCGGAGTAAGTATCCACCAATCCCTTCCATTGGCATGTCGCACTGCATTCAATGCCAAAGGTACCAAATTATGATCTAATACCGGCTTATAACTCTTTTCCACAACGGCAGGAGTGCCATCCGGGCTGCCACTTAAATCAATGGTAGCTGTATATAAATGCACTGAATCGGTTAAAACATCACTTAAAAATCGATAGTAAACCAACAAAATCGAATGCGGGTCACCTCTGTCCAAGAAAAAGGCGCCTTGTGTTCCTCTATATTCTCTTACTACGTCTTCTCCGTTACTCCACTTCTCTTTTGAACAAAATTTCCATACAGGATGATTCACTCCTTTGGTATCCGAAAAGTCTCCATTAAAGATAGGCTGCATAGTTCCGGCATCCAACAAGGCGCATCCTTGCCATACCAATATAGGCTTACCACTACTATCACTGTATGTGCTGGTTTGAGAAAAATCAATATCATACTTTGATTCTATTTTCTTTGAAAAGTAAAGCCCTGTATCCCTGCGATCGACAAATCCAAAATTATATTGCATCGAGTCATACGAATTTCCTCCGCCATAATACCCACATATAAAATTACGGCTGATGTGCTCTTGTCCTTTAATAGACAATGGGCAAATAAACAATAATATAATAAATCTAACTATAACTTTCTTCATTTGATTAAGGATTTATAAAGACTTTCATGGGCTCATAGCCACCTTCTATGTGTAAATAATAAAAACCTGTTGCCAAATGAGACCAATTAAATCTGTTATGACCGTTTCGGATTTTTCCGGAATTAACATTTCGTCCACTCACATCATAAAGTTGATAGTTTGCCTCTGATCCATCAAAATCAAGACTGTACACGTTATTATCAATCGGTATTAGACTAATGTTTTTACGCTCGTGTATTACTTGGTTAGAATGGACTATTTCTTGAGGCTCATTGTGACTACAATGTTGACCTATTTCACTTAAATATAATCTATATTTATCGTCAGCTAAGAAATGATGTGCTTTTCTGACAGCCGGCCCGTATATGACCTCATCTAATCCGGACAACTCCTCCGCCCACGCATTAATCTCAACCATTTCGGCATCTTTAAGCCTACTTTCAGCCTTTAACAAAATATAATTTTTATATGTATCTTCTATTAAATCATCAAAATGAAGTAATTGATTTTCTAAAATGAAGTTTTTTACATTGATTTCTCTGTTTGTTATTATTTCTTCCAATATATTCAAATAATCAATATTGAGATCGTTTATTTCATTCATTATCCCTGAAATAGTCAAAGAGTCTTCTAAAGTAGGGCGTTTGTCTGTATATTGCCTCATTATTTCTTCTATTTGAGATTTTTTCATATTTATTTGAAGTTTTAAGTCTTTTATTTGCTCTACGATAGACAAATCATCATTTAGATAATTATTTAAAAGTCTTTCTTGCTCCACTAATTTCGGAATACCAGTACTTTGTATCTGACTCATAAAATATTCTTCATAATCATTCATTGGGTTTCTTTCTGATATCATATCATACCACATATATTTTGATTCCCATCTTAAATCTTCATAAGCAATCAACAATATTTGAGGCACAGGATCTAATTCACACTGATTGCGCTCATTGTCAAGACTCGGTTGAAACCATCCTAGGGGTGAATGTGATGTCCAAAAACATGAGTCAATAACATTAATATAAAATTGTGAATTTCCAAAATTAGCAGAGTCTGCTTCATTCTTTGCGCCTAAAATAAAGTTTGTAGTCCAACAATTTTCTTTCAACTTTTGAATTCCAATTTCAGGATTGATTAAATTCACCTTATCCAATAAAAGTCCAATATCGCTCTTATCAAAGTATGTTTTAGCCAAAGAAATTTCGTTTATATACATAGCATGAAAATTCTGATGAACTGCTTGATTTAGAAAATTATTACAAAAATCTACCAAATGATTCCCTTGACAATGAATATTATCATTGCTATGAGCCCAGTTGAAAGTATCTGACATTATTTTTATATTTTTATTATCAAATAAGCCCATCTGCCAATGAAAATTAACACCAAGTGTATCCCCATTCAGACTTGGACCATACACATTATGATCAATTACCAATCCCTTACCATAATGGTTTGCCAAGTATAATGAAGATCCATTTACAATAGAATTCTGAAATTTATTATTGTAAATCGTTCCCAAAGGTGCATTAGTGCTTCCGGCACCTAAGAAATTCATAAAAACTTGGTTAGAAGGTATTGAAACCGCATTTAGACCTAAAAAGGAATCAAATATATTACTGCCTATATCATAATATTTAATTACTCCATTGACATGAATCCCTTCAAATGGCTTTATATTAGGGTTAAAGGAATTTGTACTATTCTGTTCTAAATCAAATGTATCCTTTAAACAAATGAAACTATCAAAACCCTGATAGGCGTCACAATAGATACTGCTAGTTGCACATGATTTAAATTGTACACCTTCCACATGAACATCA
>CAKUWM010000241.1 GCA_934699305.1 uncultured Saprospiraceae bacterium
TTAAGAACGAAGAATAATATGTTGCTGCGGCAGCTTGCTTCTCAGTTGGATGTGGACACTTCTATTATTAGCAAAGTAGAACGAGGCAACAGGCAACTAAAGAAAGAGCAAATACCACTATTAGCCCAAATACTCAAAGCAGATGTTGAGGAATTGCAAACCCTTTGGCTTGCCGACCAGTTGTATAATATGGTTCAAGGCGAACCAATGGCAGAAGAAGCATTAAAATCAGTAGCAAAAAAGTTAAGAAAAAAATAGCTAATGGTAATTTAATAATCTCTCATACAACAAATACATAACATTATTGCCGTTTCAAAGGGAAGGGCAATCCGCTCGGTGGATACTGAGCGCGTACTGATGTATTGGCAAATCGGAAAGGTGATTTTTGAGGAGGAACAAAATGGTAAAGACCGTGCGGATTATGGAAAATATTTAATTAAGTCTATTTCGGATGAGTTTCAACCACAGTTTGGTAGTGGTTTTACAGTTCGCCAATTAGAAATGAACCGACAGTTTTATCGTACTTTTCCAATTGCGAACGCACTGCGTTCGCAATTCAGTTGGACGCACTATCGAACGCTCATACGCATTGAAAATCAAGATAAAAGGGAGTTTTACATAGCAGAAGCCGATAAAAATAATTGGACTGCAAGGCAATTGTTACCAGCAATCAAATATGTATGATTTTCGGCAAATAAGGATGCATTGAAAATGGAAAATAAGAATGCATGATTTTACAAAGATAATCTATTAGTGCATATTTAAAAGTATCAGCAGTATTACGATTGTAAAACAATAAATTAGTTTGGTTTATTTTTTGTTACAATTCGTATAACATTTTCAAATGTGGAATACGAGTATAATTGACAGTATCATAGCGTCACTTCATATCCCCTTGTGTAGTATGCAATATTAAAAACAATCTATTGTACATATAATTAACGTACATCACTTTATTGTACATATAATTTACGTACATTTGCAGAAAGTTATCGATTATGAGTACCATAATTAAAGAAAAAAATTCAAGATTTAATGCAAGACTTCCTAAAGAACAAAAGGAATTATTTGAGAAAGCTGCATATTTAGGAGGTTATAGAAACTTGACTGATTTCGTTATTCTAACAGTTCAAGAAAAAGCAAAGAAAATAATCAAAGAAAAAGAGTTGATAATAGCTTCTAAAAGAGACGGCGAGATATTTTTTAATGCAATTACGAATTCAAAGAAACCTTCAAAATCTCTAAAAAATGCGTTAAAGGATTATAACTCTTTTGTCTCAAAATCAAAATAGAATAATGATTGAACTGCTTGAAAAAAAGCCTAATCGAAACAACTTTGATTGCGGAAATGAGTTTTTGAATAATTATTTGAAAAATCAAGCAGGACAAGACCAAAAACGCAAATTGTCTGTTTGTTTTGTTTTATCCGAACCTGTAACAAATAATGTTCAAGGCTACTATACACTTGCAAACAATAGTATTCCTTTACGTCTTTTTCCGGAGAATATTCAAAAGAAATTGCCCAAATCTTATCTTTCAATTCCAACGACTTTACTTGGGAGGCTTGCAATTGACAAAAAACAGCAAGGAAAAGGAATTGGAAAAATATTACTCATTGATGCTTTGAAAAGAAGTTACGACATCTCACAAGAGATTGGTTCATTTGCTGTAGTAGTTGACCCGATTGACAAAGAAGCAGAGATGTTTTATGAAAAGTATGATTTCATCAAGCTTCCGGACAGCGAAAAAATGATTATTGCAACTAAGACGCTTAAAGAATTATTCGGATAAAAAAACTATAACCTGTAATAACCAAGTTTTCGATCCACCCATCGGACTATAAATGATATCTATGTTAAATATTTCTCGAAATCACGTAGGCACAGTTCTTAATCCCGAATGCATATTATAGGCAAAAATATTGTCGTTAAGAGGAAAATGTGGGATAATTAAATACAACTTACAAAAAGAAGATAATAGTACAAATGTTTTTTCCGGAAAAAAGATGAGAAAGACCTCCCCTTGAAAAAAAATTTGATTTACCATTTTACTTACTATATCTTTACTCGATGCTTGAATCATTGCTTTTGAAAAATTTATCAACAAAACCACCACATTATACTATGGCAACCATCCCATCCCGACTTTTGTACGCCTCTTTATTATTACTGACTGCTACTTTAATGAGCTGTGGCGCCTACAGCACCATGCAAACAGCAAGGACCGTAGAAGAAAAACACGGTGAGGTCTCCTTAAATCTGTTTTCGCCTCATGGTTTTATCGATGCCATCACACAGGTGGTTGACAAAGAACATGACACTTATTTCACATTACCGTATATACAGGTCTCCGGTAAATACGGCATTACTGATCAAATTGATGCCGGTATTAACCTGAATACGTATGGTCAGGTGGGTCTTGAAGGCAAATACATGCTTGTTGGCGACCATAATTCTCTTTTTAGTCTCTCGCCCGGCTTAAGTTTTAATACGTTTTTCTTCTACTTTTACGACTTTCAGATTCCATTACATGCCTCTATCCATCCACTTCCTGACCTTGGCATTTACTTGACACCAAGGTATATAGGTCAATTTGTCGGTTTATTCGGACTGGAAAATGAATCTTACTTCGATTATGCCAGTATATCGACCGGCATAATGTACGGGGATCGTATTAAATTCGGATTAGACATTACGGCGGCATTTCCTTTGGGCAAGTTTTATAGAGTAGATGTTTTCCCTAATATTTACAACTTTGGCGTCGGCGTCAAATGGACCATCGGAAAATCAAAAGACAACAACGACCGCGGTAATAAAGTCCGTTTCTAACTGCTGCAATCGGCTTAATTTATCCTTTGTGCTTTTATTCCGAATCCAGCAATATAGGTTTTTAAAAACCGTCTAATGCAGATTACGAGTTGCAAATCAATTCCACATGTCTGATGCGGAGTTTGGGATTATCTTGCACCGTGTATATGCTTGCATACCTCGACAATCTGCCGTGCAAATTGATCAATACGCAGCATATCCTCATCTTTGGCATTTTCTTCAATTTTGACAACTTCCGCGCCCCGTATCGCCTTTGTCAGTTGAAAACGTTCATCAAAGTCGTCTGCAGACTTACAGAAATTACCATAAAATGCCTCTCCGGAGCCAAGACAACCATAAACCTTGCCCGACAAATCCACTTCTTTTAAATCTTCGTAAAAGTCATATATCTCATCCGGCAGCTCTCCATCCGACCCATACGTATAGGTCGCCACTATACAGATATCCACATCGGTAAACTCTTCCGGCTGTGCAAAGCTGCATTCCTTCACTTCAACCACAACACCCTCCTCTTCCATTCTCTTCGCCAGTAAATGCGCTATCTCTTCCGTATTGCCGGTCAAGCTGGCATATATAATCAATGCTCTAATCATGTAGTATTTTTTTTACGAGGAATCAATCTTTCAATACATAAAAACGGTCATCTCGTCTTCTATTCTTTTCAACCTTTTTAACCCAATTTCAGCAGTAAAGGTTTTGAAAACCCATATAGCGCTGATTATGATTTCTTTTTCGATTCCGCATGAGTCTATTGTGGAATGTGGGATTATCACGGTTTCAGATGATTTACCAATTCCCATTGGGACAACTGATTTTTCAAACAATTCACAAAACAGTATATTTGTCAAAAGATTTTCGTCACATGTCACAAATGAACATCATCGTCAGTGGAGCTTCCGGCAACCTGGGCTCAGCCATTATTGAATTTTTTCTTTCACGAGGCGACAAAGTTATCGGCTTAGACCATCGCCACCATGACAGCCCTTTGTCAGACCCCAATTACACCCAACTCGTGGTCAACCTCATGGACGAAGCGTCCTCAGCCGATTGTGTGGCTCAATGTATCGACACCTTAGGCCGAATAGACGCCGTCATTATGACTGCAGGTGGATTTGCTATGGGGCATATAGGCAACACTACAACTGATCTATTAGAACAACAGTATCGCTTAAATTTCTTAACTGCCTGGCATCTGACTGCTCCTATATTCGATATTATGAAGCGACAGGGAGGCGGCAAACTGTTCTTTGTCGGGTCTTCTCAAGGTCTGGACACGCGCAAAGGGAAAAATGTCGTAGCATATTCTCTATCCAAGTCCTTATTGTTTCAATTAGCCAATATCATCAATGCCGATAGTATGATTAGCCATGTGGAAGCCTTTGTCATTGTGCCTTCTACCATTGACACGGCACAAAATCGCCGGGACATGCCGGATGCAGACTTTAGCAAATGGGAAAAGCCCGCCACCATTGCCTCTATTGTTGGAAAATATCTGGATCAAAAGGAGTCTGACAAACGGTGGATCGTTATCCAGGATGAATTATCCTCGTAACGTATTTATTCAAGGATATATCCATGATATGAACTTAACTGAGCAGCCGATTTAGTCAGAAGTATCTATCACTTTTCTCCGGCATCATAGACCTTCTCACCATTGACATAGGTCTTCAAGACCCTCGTACTTAGGATGTCTCCCTTATCTACCTTGAGCAAATCCCGATCAATCACAATAAAATCAGCGACTTTGCCCTTCTCCAAACTGCCTTTTTCCTGACTTCCGCAGAGCATTTTTACAAAAACTACAATCACATGATAATGTGATAATTATCATTCGGAAAATCT
>CAKUWM010000242.1 GCA_934699305.1 uncultured Saprospiraceae bacterium
GTACTTCAATTGGCAGAACTCATTCAACGTCAACAATATAATCAAAACATGTCCCCTGAGGAGCTCTTTCTCTGGCTAAAAAACGCTAATTCTGAGGACAATGAAAATACAGATGAAGAAATATTAAGAATTGAAAGTGATAAGAATTCTATCAATATTTTGACTTTGCATAAATCAAAAGGACTAGAGTTCCCTTTTGTCTTGGTGTATAATTTAAATTATAAAAACTCAAGGGATAATGAAAATAAGTTGATTAAAATAAAGAATGATGATGAGGATAATGAGGATAAAGAGGATAGTGAATTCTTATTTAATTCTAAGTATATTTTGAAAGATTTTCATAAATTGGAGAAATGTATTAAGAAAAGTGAAAGAAGAAAAAGGCAAGAATTTCACAGAGTTATCTATGTTGCGATTACAAGAGCAGTTTACCAATGCTACTTCTTTTATTCAAAATATCAATTTTCAGGCACTGTTTTGGACGAACTTTTAAACACTAGTGTGGAAGGGGAAGGGGTATGCAGGAATCTTCAATTGCCGAAAGAATCCTATCAATTTAAAAGTTATAGCGAAAATAAGGTCTTTATTCCGGATGTCGTTATTTCTTATAAAAGCCTCGAAAAAAGTCGCTCTCTGTGGGACTTACATAGTTATTCATCTTTAGCGATTTCACATGAGTACATGTCCAGGCCTGTCAATAACGAGTTGGACAACTACGATAAGTTTATATATAATCAATTGCCAAGAGGTGCTGATGCAGGAACTCGTATTCATTACTTGCTCGAAAATATTCAGTTTAATAAAGATTACAGAGAATTAGATAATCTTTCAGTGTATGAGTTGTCTTTACTTCAACTTTTTAATAAAAATGAGGGTACTCAATTACTTGATTTGGCGGCAGGAATGGCAAATATGATACATCATATTATGTATTCAAAAATAGTCATAAATGAGTTATCTTTTTCTCTCGTCGAAATAGAAGCGGAGCACAGATTACATGAATTAGAGTTTGACTTTCCTTTAAGTCAGACTCATTTGCAAAAGAATATTATTCCATTACTTCGACAATATAATTCAGGTATTCAAGATAAATACATGTATTTACAGGGAATTATGACCGGTGTGATTGATTTGATTTTTCAATATAAGGGAAAGTATTATATCCTCGATTGGAAATCCAATTATTTGGGTTATAAACTTGATGATTATCAGGGAGATAACTTGAAAAATAATATTGGGGAAAATCAGTATATTCTTCAATATCTTATTTATTCAGTTGCCTTACATAAATATTTAAAACAAAGATTGGGAGACCAATACGATTATGATACCCATTTTGGAGGCGTAATATATGTATTCATAAGGGGAGTCAGGAAGAATCAGTCGAGTGGCATATTTACGGATAGACCCCAAAAACAATACGTTTTGGAGTTAGAAAGCATGCTTCAGAATAATCAACATAGTATATAGTGATACAATTCACATATATAAGTTCAAAGCATTAACTATTCGGCGGCTTAGGATTTAACGGCCTTATCGTTATTTCATTGATTAGCATATTGTCGGGAGTCTCAAGCAAGTGTATTATTGTATTGGCAATATCAAACGGTTGCAGCATGTTGTGATGACTATCTTGACCTGATGTTTTAAAAAAATCAGTCTCTATTGAACCGGGATTAACACAAGTAACTTTGATATTAAATCCTCGTAATTCCATAAATAAAGCTTCACTAAAGCCTTGAATGCCGAATTTTGTTGCACAGTATCCTGCACTTTCAGTTCGTCCTACCTTTCCTAAAATCGACCCTATATTAATGATGTGACATGAAGTTTTTTTCTTTTTCATATCCGGTATCAAGGTAGATGAAACATAAAAAGTGCCATTTAAATTTGTATTGACCATTTCAAGCCACTTAGATGTCGGCGTTTCATCAATCTTTGAAAAGAAACCTATCCCTGCATTGTTAATCAGGATATCCGGCGTATTGACGTTGATAAAGGTATTGTTATACCAAGAATGAATAGCATTTTCATCATTGATATCTAAAATAACCGGTTCAAAATTAGTACCAGCTTGTGTCAATACTTCGTTCAATGCGTGTTCGTCCCTGCCAATTCCAAATACGTGAACACCTTTCTTTGCTAATGTAATAGCTATTGCTGCACCTAATCCTTTACTTGCTCCGGTGACAACTGCAATTTTGTTATTTGATAAATCCAACTAAAAATTATTTGCAATTGAAAAATATTAAATGTAATCAGGACTTTTATCCTTCCTCCATTGCGTCTAATGCAATTGTCGCATGAGCATAGGCTGCACCTGCACGCATTTCGGCCGCCACCCATATCGCTTCCATGATCTCTTCTTTAGATGCGCCTTTTTTCATTGCTTGAGGTACATGAGATTTTATACAATATGGACATTGTGTAACATGCGCTACCGCAACTGCTATTAATTGTTTTGTTTTTTCATCCAGAACACCTTCTTTAAAAACAGAACGACTAAATTTACGCCATGTCTCGATTTGATTGGGAGCTAAATCCGCTTTCTTTTTGGCATTTTCAACGGTAGCTTCCGGATACATTTCTTTATTGTGATTCATATACTATAATTTATAATTAGAACTTAGTTTAATTTAATGTTGCTTCCAATACAATTGGAACACTCAATGCCTTACTTATTGGACAATTGTCTTTAGCCGCATTGGCGCACTCTAAAAATTTATCGTTGGTGATATTAGCAATTTTTGCATGCAACTTTAAATGAGATTGAGTAATAGCAAGTTGTGAAGGATCCATTGTGACTTCTGCAGTAACATCTAAGGTGTCAGGAATATAACCAGCCTCACCTAATATCAGGCTCAATGCCATTGCAAAACAACCTGCATGTGATGCAGCTAACAATTCATCCGGATTTGTACCTGCTCCGTTATCAAATCTTCCTTTGAAAGAATAAGGACTATTTTCGAGTACTTTGCTAAATGTGGTTAAATTTCCACTACCTTCTTTGACTGATCCATGCCATACAGCATTTGCTATATTCTTTTTCATTATAATTTATATTAATTTATGTAAATAGCTTTCGGAAATGATGATTTTTAGGATATCATTTCCTTATTCATTATTTAGAATGTTTCAAAATAATAATTGTTTATTATTCTCAAATAATTTTAATGAATTTCATCATCTGATTTAAACATACCGCCAATTTTCTTTCCAATTCTTTGAATAGTTTCAATTCCTTTTGTCAAAGGTTCTGCACTTACATCTTCAAATCTTTCGATGACATGATTTTGGTTGTACAATTGTGGATAAATAATAATTCTACTATATGAAACAAAGTGTTTCTCCATCTTATTGGGTATATTGTCTAACACATTCATGTGGGAAGGTGCACCATGTCGAGCTGAAATTAAAATAAATAAATCATCTTTATTTATTTCTCTTGCCAATATGAGAAACTCTTCCCAATCGGTGAATAATTTATATTGAAAAGTTCCATTCAATTTTAAGTGTTGGATAGCTTTACTTATTGCTTTTTCAGTTATAGAATCGCAATAGAAGTCCACATTTAATGTGAACTCTTGAGCTAATTTTGAAATTTTAGTCAACCAATGTTCAAAGCCTTTCTCATGTTCAGCCAAAGGTGGAGTAATGACTACAATCCGCTTATGCAATTCTAATGGTCTCTCAAGATGGCATAGATAGGCACTTTTATCTGTATTATTAAGAACACTATTTACCTTTTCACCTATAACCTTATCAATTAATCCTGCTTTACGTGGCCAACCTAAAACAATTATGTCTGCCATAATTTCTTTTGCAATTCTTGAAATGCCACTGGCTACATTATAGTCAATCGTTGCAATTATATTTACATTCGTTTCAAATGCCGAAGCTTGTTTTACAAAATTTTCTAACTTACTTCGTGCTTTAAGCATATTAATCTCAGCCTCATCATTATTAGAAACGACTGATAGAATTGATATTGGATTAACAGATTTTTTATCCTTTAAATAAATTGAAAATTCAAGAAGTTTTTCAATATTTTCGACATTGGCTATAGGAAGAAGTATGTGTTCGTCCTCCATTTCACTGGGTATGATCACTTCAAAGTCATCACCTTCACTTTCTTTAATTATTTTTTTAGCTGCTTTTTCAGTTGCAAATGAAGCAATTATACATGTAAATAAAATAAGTATAATGGTTCCATTCAAGATGTTTTCGTCAATAACGCCGGCATTGAACCCAACCAATATAACGGCTAAGGTAGCGGCAGCATGAGCGCCACTGAGCCCAAATATGAGCTGTCTTTGTGCACCGGTATATTTGAAAATCAATTGAGTAACAGCCGCTGCAAGCCATTTCCCCACTATAGCTACTACTGTCAATGTTCCTGCGATGATCAATGCCATAGGTCCACTCATAATTACTCTAATATCAACCAACATGCCGACACTTATCAGGAAAAATGGAATAAACAAGGAATTGCCAATAAATTCAATCCTATTCATTAAAGCGGATGAATGTGGAATCAGCTTATTGAGTGCCAACCCGGCGACAAATGCCCCAATAATTGCTTCTATTCCTGCAATTTCAGCTAAAAAAGCAGCAAAAAACACAACAGCCAGGACAAAAATGTAATGAGAGTGCTTTTCACTTTCCAATTT
>CAKUWM010000243.1 GCA_934699305.1 uncultured Saprospiraceae bacterium
CGGTACTTCTACTTTGATGGTGTCGTCTTTCCAGAGCTTGATGTAGATGGAGTCTAGATTGGTGAGGTAAGAATTTGGATCACTAGGTACAATATTTGCATTTTTGAACTTTATATATCCTTTCTGAGTTCCAAAACCACTACCTGAGATAGTAATAATACCGCCTGTTCCTGCTGTGGTCTCAAGAGGAACAATGCTATTAATAGTTGGATTACTTCTTAAAGAGACACCTCCGGTGTTTTTTTTTATCTGCTTTAAGTTGTCAATATCTTTTATCATTTTATTCATATCTTTTAACTTATAAACTGATATACAATAAGAATAATCCATAGGATACTTAAAATATAGGCTTGGATTAGATGTTTCATAATCTTTCCAATCAATAGCGTACCCAATACTCGGCTGCACCGGATCGTAAGCGATGTAGTTCTTTCTGGAATAATTGTAAAAAGGAGAGTTGACATCGTCATTGGGTTTGAGCATGAGGATGATGGGTTTTTCTTGATAAAGCCCTGGAGAAAATCCATGATCAAATCTAATTACCTCTCCATTTTCATCCAATAAACCACCAGCATATGTAAAGAATAATGTATCATTATAGGTAGTATAGTTTCCTTTTAATTTATCTGAAACAAGAAATTTAAGTCGACCATATTTTCTTCTTGGTGAACTTTTAGAATCAACAAAAAGAAAATCTCTGATAATTTTACCTTCCACCACGACTGGTGCTTCTCTCAGTAATTGCAGCATTTTTTCGGTGCATTGTTGAGTCAATCGATGTTGGCGTTCTTGATACCTTCTTTCTCGCTCGATGGCTTTGGCAGATTGGGACGTGTCTATCTGCCCAGATAAATTAGTAGCAAAACAAATCGCCATCAAGCAAACAATGGCTTGGAGGTAGCCTAGTTTTTTCAGTTTTTTTTGTACATACTTCATAATTAAAAGATTTAAGATGTTAACAATATAACGCTATATCGGAGAAAAAGTAACATCGTCAATAAGACAAAATTATCTAACCAATTGATAATTTGTGTGTTGGATACATAATTTTGCCTGTTTGTTTGGTTCTCAATCCGAGATAACGATTGAGTGTATGTGCCGTAAGGGATTAGTAGCAGTTCTCTATCCACTACTACAAGAGCTTGAACGAGCTATAATATCTGAGTAATCACTACAGCCCTTATGGCATATACACAATGTTATCTCGGGTTGGTCATTCTATTAATTCTTATTCCATTAAAAAAACCGCCCGACACTGCAGCATCGAACGGTTTTTTTAGTAAAACTCCAAATCACTCCAATTTCACCATTGAAACCAACTCTTTTGTTCCCTTATTCTATGTAATTAATTACAGTACTACAAATCGTTTTGAAGATAACACTTTTGTGCCGTCAAATAGTATTGCTACATAAGTACCTGATTGCAATCCATTTGTGTGAAGCGTATTCCTGCCTTGAACGACCTTGCTTGTTGATAATACATTGCCGTCAATCTTGATGATTTTTACTTGTAAAAAAGTAGCCTTATAATTCATCAGGTCTATATCTGCATATAGGTCTGTGTCTGATGCAACAGGATTCGGACTTATTTCAAATCGAATGTTTGGTTTTTCTTCCTCTTTGTTTGATAGTAAAGGTGTCGGTGGCGTATATAATGAAGAGCTTCTAATTTCAAAGCGCTCTCCACCAACTAATATGGTGTTTTCTATTTGTTTTAAATCTACATTGAATTGGACTGATTGTGCCATTAATGGATTGGCATAGTAGATTACATCAATGGAATAGATATCATATTGGGCTACATTGTTGAATATCAAATCTGTATTGTTGGCATTGATTTTTATTTTCTGACCGCCAAGAATAGTAGGAGCGTCTTTGCCTGTGCGATTGATCCATTTATCATAAAGGTTGCCTTTTAAATGGAGTATGACATCGCCACCTAAAGTTATATCCGACTTGCTTGATGACACCCTGATAGTTACCTGTGTATTAAGGATTTTTGGTAGAATAGGTCTTAGCCACACGGTAGTTGGCTTTGTATAGTATCCTGTATCAGGGGGAGGAACAATAGATAGATTTTTCCATGCAATTTCGCTGTTTCGTGGCACTATGTCCCACAGCTTAGTTGAGTCAATCGCATAATTGATCGGAATATCATCTGATGATGTCTTGGCAAGTAAACACACATGATGCAATTTGTCATCGTAGTCTTCAGGATCAGGAACTTTCCATAGGTATCTGATAATTTTGTATTCACCCGGATCAATGTCAAGCAATCTGGCATGATAGTCATAGAGCGGGTGTATCCGACCTTGTACCCTTGGTGTGATTGTAGTGTCTTTCCAGTTGATCGGCCATTCTAATCCTGTGGATGCTTTAGACCAGTATAATTGTACTTCTCCGGAAGGTACTTCCAGACAGCCAATATTCTTTGCCTTTACATACACAAAAGCTGTATCGGATGATGGGTTATAAACAGGATTTTCGTGGATTCTAATGGTATCGTCTTCATTCCGCACCCAAATGGACTGGCTTGTCCACATATCATCAGGTCCCCAATATGGCTCTCTTCCGACATCTTGCGGATGATCTTCAATCAGAATGTCATAATCTTTTGGTGGGTTGCATGCTAATGTATGCGTATTTAATGCATTCCATTGTTTTGTCATACTAATATTTCTCATGATGGTATCGCCTTCTATGGCTCTTCCACTCCATTGATATAGATTGGGGCGGTTTGATTGTGATACATTGCCGGAATTGCCAAAATGCATAAGATTCTTCCTCACCTCAGCCGAGGATGTGCCTCGTGACAAATCCACGTCATGATTTAATTGAAGTGCATGGCCGATTTCATGAAGGATGTTATTGAGAAAGTCTCTTTTATTAGATGCCACATTGCCAAGTGTATCATACTACCAATTGGTGTTACCATTGATTCCGATATAGGATTGCTGTCTGGAATAGTAAGAAGTATCTCCTCCTGCTACATCGTTGGGTAAGACCCACGAACTAGTACCCATTAATACATTACTATTCACAGAAAAAGTATCGACCCATGCTATGACATTTCTATCTATGTTTCCTACAGTGGATGATGTATATTCGTAGTCCGTATCATTAGCATTTCTGCCGAGATAAAGCGGAATATTTAGTTTCTCCTCCCACCTTCTCAATGCAATATTTATCACCCGGATGGCATCGGTTCTGCCATTCATAGAGGTGTGCAGCAAGAATTTGATGCCATTTATACAGTTGCGGGTGGCAAGATAGACAGGCTTGGCACTTTTCAGCACACCACCTTCTATTTTTGGTTCTACACGATGGGAATATTTGATGTTCAAGACTTGGTTATTGTTACTTTCTTTATGACCATTGGATACTGTGACGACTTCTATTTTGCCGGAGGCTGCTAAAGGCCTTTGTCCCAAGTTTGTTAAATCATTCTCATGCCCCTTATACACCACACCTGGTACTTCTACCTTGATCTTTGCATCTGACCATGACTTGATGTAGATCGGGTCGAGGTTGGAGAGGAATGAATCAAATGCGTTTGGATTTTTATTTGCATTTTTGAACTTAACAAATCCTGGTAAATAACCAAATCCACTTCCTGTGATAGTAATAATGTCACCTGTCCCGGCTGTTGACTCTAAAGGAGAAATGTTACTAATGGTGGGTGCGCTTCTTAAAGAGACAACATCTGGGCTTTTTTTTTGAAGGGATTTGAGGTCAGCTATATCTTTGGTAATTTTGTTAAACTCTTTTATGCTAAAAGCCGGTTGACACGGACTTCTTTCCATTACGTAGTTAAAATACACCATAGGCTCACCATTATTGATATCTTCTCTTTCAATGGAAATTCCAATGCTCGGCTGCACATCATCATAAGCGATGTAGTTCTTGCGGGCAGCCTTATAGAAAGGTGAGTTAACGTCATCATTGGGTTTGAGCATGAGGATGATGGGTTTTTCCTGATAAAGACCTCTTGTATAGGAATTGTGACCTTCTATTTCTTGTCCATATTTGTCAAGGAATGCACCGGGTTCAGTAAAGTACAAAGTATCATTATAGCTTGTGAAGCTGCCTTTTAACTTTTGGCTAACCAAAACCCTCCATACCCAGTATTTTTGTCTCTGTTGATCAGGGAGCGTGTGATCTACATTACTTATGATACTCAAAATTTTTCCTTCAACAACAATCGGCGCATCCCGCAGCAGTTGCAGCATTTTTTCGGTGCATTTTTCGGTCAGTCGCTGCTGCCTGGCGTTGAAGATGCTGTCATACTGTGCCTTGGTGAGTTCTGGCTCGACCTGTGCTACTATTGACGTAGAGAAGGCCATGATGCAAATAAGAAGGGCAAAAATGGAGTTTAATTTTTTGTGTAAGTTGAGATTTGATTTCATCTGATTTGATTTTTATTTTGAATGATAGTTTTTTTCAAAGTAAAGGATTTAATTTAAAAATGAGGTTAAGTTTTTCTTAATTAACGTTTGTGGATGAATTTTCGTTATTTTAAAATCCGAGATAACACAAAGGAGTATTGATACCCGCCCCACCATTAAAAAACAACCACTTCCGGGTATCAATGCTTCAAGTTGGACGAAGCCGGGGGTGCTATAGGGGAGAATCATGTTAACTGTGTTCTGCTTTTTTTATTTATAGAGA
>CAKUWM010000244.1 GCA_934699305.1 uncultured Saprospiraceae bacterium
CTTGCATTATTTTCATAATTTATTTGTATTTATTTATTTGATATTCAATTATTTATTTGTTCTTAAGGGACGACTATATAAGGATGAATGATGGTGCGGATAATAACATCCAGATGTTGCTGGATAGTCCCGACCCTCATTATCAGGACTGGATTATGCAGAAACCGGAAGCTAGATTTCACCAATTCGGTGGTTATTGCTTTTATGTGAAGGAGAGATGAAAGAATGTAATTCAGATAGTAAGAATAAAATAGACTAAACTATTTTAATCTTACTACCTGAATTACAATGTTCTAATTTTCAATGATATATTCTCCATTTATCAATTTGACTAGTTGAGCTCTGGGGAATCCGGAAGACTTGACAGACTCTATTATATCCATTGCTTCTTTTTTATTTTCAAAACCTGATAGGTAAAACGTCGTTAGGCTACCGCTTTTAACTTCTTCGATAAGTCCAAACTTTTTAACCTGTGAGCCATTGAATAGTTTCGTATCTTGAAGAGTTGAAAGTCTTATCTTGTATTCTGCTTTCGTTTCTGTCGGAACAGTTGGTATAGTTGAATCCGTTACTTCTTGCTTTTGTATAGGTTTGTTATCCTCCTTTATAGTTGGAACTTGTTGTACAGGTTGTGTGGACTCTACTTTAGGAGTGGGTTTTAATGATTTAATAATTTTATTGTAATCACTATCTTTTACTTCAACAATAAATCCAATTCGCAATTCTGTTGGGAGTTGCTCTCTAACAGCGGCTGCTTCCTCTTTTGAATTGTAGAATCCTAACCTCACTTTATTTAAATTGTTTTCTTTTACAATATATATTTGACCTTTACCGACAGTTTTCTCTTCATATACCTTTGTATCTGTATTGCTTGAAGAAATCGCAGCCAACTGTATAGCGTATCTAGTTATAGCATTTTTATTTTCAACATCGCTTGGTGGAGTTATGATAATAGGTTTATTACTAATTGGGGTTTCTTTTTGTTGAATTTCTGATTGAGGGACCTCTTTCGTATTCGTTTGATTATACGATCTTGCTTTTTCGTCATTCTGATCCATCATTTTTTGAGCATCGGTAACGGAGGTTTCGGCGCCTTTGACTGATTCAATTTTCTTAGCTATATCTGTTTCTACAAAGTCAGTGACACTCCCTTGATTATTAATATTGGTATTTTCTGATATTTTAATATTATCAATGTTGGCTGTTTGGTTTGTAGAAGGTTTTTTGACACCATTGGATTGTAATTGAATATCTTTAAGAATATCAGCCGGTACTGCTGAAAGGGTGGAAAATTTTATTTCTTTTGGATTGTAATAAGGACTTTTTGTCCTAATTAAGTAAAAAGAGAGGGGTTCTAAGGCAATCGAATAATAACCTTGTTCGTCAGAAAATACATATTGTAATTCTCCTGTTGCTTGATCTACGATGGAAAGTTCAACTTCAGAAGCAGGATTTCCGTCTGCATCCATAACGCGACCTTTGTAAAATACACCTTCTTGAGATAAATAGATATCAATAGACTTTTTTAAGCCTACAATCTCATTGTAATTAACAATAAAGGTGGTAGAATTATATCCTACTTTGCCAATCTGTACGAAACAGTCTTCACCCGGAGGTACAGGCAAGATAATACTTCCTTTACTGTTAGCATACATTGGATTTTTGCGACATCTGGATAAGTCTAACTTCGCACCGGATATCGGTTTTTTGTCTTCATTGGTTTTGATATTTAACAGAATAAGTTTTTTGTCATTGGTGACTTTGAAAGCTTTTCCGTTGACTCCATCTCTATCAGAAAGGAAGTAGCCTGTTCTTGTTTTATTATCAAAAGTCATAGCATAGTCATCTGCAGGGCTATTAATGGGACTTCCTGCATTGATAATAAGTCTGCCCTTATCCTTCTCCATATCTGCAATAAATATATCCATACGTGAAGCGCCATGACCATTGCTTGAGAAAAATAGAAGATTGTCCACTAAAAATGGATATACCTCATCTTTATCACTATTTACTTTAGAGCCTAAGTTTCTGGGCTTGCTCCATTCTTTACCTCTATAGTCACAAACATATAAGTCAAATCCTCCATAACCTCCGGGCATATTGGAGGCAAAATATAGTTTGGTTCCATCCGGTGAAATAAAGGGGGTTGTACATGAGTAATCAGGACTATTGAGTTGGAATTCAAAATATTTGCTTGCAAATCCGGTTTTATCTTGGTAAGCAAACCAAATTTTGTTATTATATAACTTTGCCGGTACATTGGTTTTTTTGTCGCCATAAGATATAGCTATCAATCCTCCTTGATCTGATTTGGCAAAACCGGTAACGTTGCTTTTCCTTAAGTTAAATCCCGAAATCGGCGTTGTTACATCGCTACCCAGCGAATACATGACAACAGCTTCATTGTCCAATTGCGTATATACCCAATTGCCGTTCAGATACAGCGGGCTATATTCCAATAATTCCTTGTTTAAATCGGCTTTTTGTACCGTAAAAATTATATTGTCTGATTGCGCCATCAAGTTAAATGCAAAAAAATAAGATGCCACAAAAAAGATTGAGATAGTAAAGACCTTGTTTAACATATTAGTGATAATTTAAATGCATACCGCAAATATAATTAATATATTTTATATTATTTATTTTTTTAATACAAAATGTACCATTGTAGCATTATCTTTATAGCTGGAAGTACCGGACCAAACCATATTTTTTCCCGTGTTTTTGATATACCATTCACTGACTTTTTCATGAAGATTATTGGGGAATATGGTAATTACCGGGGATGTATTTTGCATTCTACCTTTCCAGGTACCTCCATCTTGTTTACCGTCGATTATACTTGTAAAACTCCCATCACGATTAAAGATATAGTCTTCCTGATCTCTACGGTACACTTTTTCTTCTCCTGCTAAAACCCGTCCATCCACTTTCCAATTGCGGTCAAACATAAATTGGAATTCATTCTCAAGTCGCGCTTGGTCTTCTTTTTTTTCTGTTTTAAAAGCTGCTTGATCAAGTGGTAGAGTAGGGCGGAAACCCTGTGTCTGAGGTGTGTCCACGACTTTTACATATCCCGGTTCTTCATAATACTTGCTATTAGAAGCAGAATCCCGTACGGGTGAAGAAGTATTTTGGCTTGTCTGGTCGCCACTTTGTTGACACGAAGTAACGATAAAGGTGGATAAAATAAGCAAAAAGAATAATTTGTTAATGGACATAGTAATAGTAATTAAATTAATTGAAAGAGGGAGGCACATAACAGCATTGTGTTACATTTGTTTTCAAAACGAATAAAGATAAACTATATTGAGTATAATGAAATCTTTTTTAAAGAATATTTTACAACAATTTAACAAGAATTTATTAGAAATAATTCATTCAAATCCACATTCTTCCCAATTTTTAATTGGTGTGAGCGGAGGATTAGATTCTATGGCTATGCTGGAAATGTTCCGTTTAAGCGGGTTAAATTTTGTTGTGGCTCATTGTAATTTCACTTTACGAGGAAAAGAAAGCGATTTAGATGAAGAATTGGTAATTCAGTACTGCCAGAAAAATTCAATAGAATATTTTCGTAATTCTTTTGCAACCAAAGATCTTTCTCTACTTCATCATACTTCAATTCAGGAAACGGCCAGAACACTTAGATATCAGTGGTTTGAAGAGTTGTGTCAAACAAATGGTTTTGAATATATTGTAACGGCACACCATCTGGATGACCAAATTGAAACCTTTTTTCTAAATTTAGTTAGAGGCTCAGGACCAAAGGGATTGCGGGGTATTCCTCAACAAAATAGAAACATTATAAGGCCGTTGCTCTCATTTGAGAAGTCTGTATTAGAAACTTTTTGTAATATTAATAAAGTGTCATATAGACTGGACCATAGTAATCAGGACAATAAGTATCGAAGAAATTATATTCGCAATGTAATTATGCCGGCATTTTATTCTGAATTCCCGGGATTAAAATCAAATCTAAATCGAGTAATGATGATCCAAGGTGAATATTGCGACTTTGTTGAGACAAAAGTTGACTTATTTTTAAAGCAAAATGTTAGTCGTAATAAATATGGTATGAAATTGGATTTGACGAGTGCCACCGATTCAGATTTGATACCTTTTATTATTAAATCCTGGATGAAACAAAATAATTTTTCGATATCTGATGCTGAAGATATGGTTCTGTGTATAAAAGAGAATAAAAGTGGCGCTAAATTTTATTCTCAGAATTTCATGGCTGTGAGTGATCGGCAGTGTATTGTAATATTGGAGAAAGATGTTGATATAGAATCAATTTCATGCATATTATCAGATAAGAATATACAATTTGGAGATTATAAAATATATGTGAAATTTTCTGATAGTCTGCCATTAGATTATGAGGTAAAGATACCACAGAGCTTTTCGAACCAACTTTTCACGATCAGAACAAAGCAAGATGGCGACAAAATCAGATCAAAAGGCATGCATGGACAAAAGCAAAAACTTCAAGATATTTATACTAATGCAAAGCTTGATTACCTGCAAAAGAAAATCCAACCTGTTATACTTTTGGGTAATGCTATTGTATGGATTCCCGGTATAAAAAAAAGTATAGACACTATCGATACCGACGAAGATGGTTGGATTATTGGAATAG
>CAKUWM010000245.1 GCA_934699305.1 uncultured Saprospiraceae bacterium
AATGTAAGTCGTCTTCAAATTCTTTTAGCATAGAAAATGTTACTCTATAAGTAGTACAACCATCAGCAGGTGGTGTATAATTGTTGCTCAATTCTGCGATTTGACGGAATCTCTCTCCCTCTCCATCATGTTCATGCATCATCGTTTCAATAGGATGCTGTATCGTACCCATAGGCGCCTCAAAGGATGTTCCTGTTTGTTGGGCATGAACCAATTTCCTGATAAGAGGGAATAAAACAAGTTCTTCTTTTTTCATGTGAGCGCTCAATTCACCGGCTGATTCCTTAAATAGTTGGGCAATTTGTATTAATTCCGGATGTCTGTCACCATGAACTCTTACAATTTTATCTAAGAAAGGAATGATTTCAGGAATTTTAGCCTCTACATATCTATGGTGCTTCTTTTCGACATAATCAGCCAGTAAGTCTAATGGCCAAGATGCAAAGTCGGTATTTGTTCCGGAACCTTGAGTTACTGCTTGTTCCAATTGTGTGATTAAAGAATTACTGTCAATATCTTTCTTATCGCAAGCTTCATTAATGCTTCGATGTCCGTTGCAACAGAAATCTATTTTATGTTTTTTAAATATAGAAGCAGTTCTGTAATCTTCTGCTACCAATTCGCCGATGATACTATCTTTAGTTATATTCATTGTATTAATATTTTGATTTAATTCTTTTCAGCAATGATAACAATTGCATTGAGGTGAAGTTGATACTTTCTGAAAATTTTTCTCATTTCGAGTATTCTCGTTCTTGCTTTGGGATTCATAAGTATGTTGAAACTAATCTTTAAAAATCTAAAAAATCCTTCATCGTCTATAAGGCGCTTTACTTCTAATAGGAACATTTCATTGACAAATATATTTTTTACTTTAAATCCCTCATTTTCAAGCAATGATTGCCATTCTCCTTTTGTCAATGGTTTTGCATTAACTTTAATAGCCAAGGCTAATTCTTTTTGAATTTGTGCTTTTAAATCCTCATTTACATCGTTAAGCCCTAATTCATGTATGGCATATAATCCGCCTTTTTTCAATATCCTTTTGGCCTCATGAATGATTTCTAATTTCCTATGATCGGCATGCATGGTTAACATGGCTTCACCAAAAACTTTGTCTTTAGAATTTGATTCAATAGAAGTATTGGCTGCATTTCGATTGAGAAATTCAATATTCTGACCTGATATTTTTTTCTTTAACTGATCAATCGCATCTGTGTCGGAATCTATACCAACATACGAATGCGGATGACCATTCAAGGCTAAAGATGCCGTATAACCCAATCCCGGGGCAAATTCTACAATGTCGTCCGCTTGAGTTATATGTAATGCTGAAACCAACTTGTGTGTCATTTCTTTTCCACCCGGTCGCAAAACTTTCTTGCCCATCTTGGCTAAGATCCAGTGACCTTGTGCTTTGGAAAAATCATTGACTTTCATTAAAATTAGATTTAAGGATTAAAAAATAATAACCATTGTAGCTTTTAACTAGATAACATACTTTTAGTAAAATTGACTTCACTTAGTTGTCTTAATAAGTTAATCAATTAAATAAAGTGATAATCCTAATTGGTTATTTCATTTATCCCATTCTTTTGTTGTTTTAATAATTTACCCTACATTAAGATAATTAGTATTAATCCGAATTCACTTAATGACAATATTTTGCCTTTAAGAGGTACTTGGGATTAATCACGCCAGTAATTATTTGCCATGGCTATAGTCTGAAATTCAATGGCAATAACATTGGCTGATGCAATTAATTGGTGCGTATCCGTAGCATAATCAGCACGTAGTGTTTTTCTTATTTCAGGATCTGTTTGAATGGCTGCTATTGATTTCCTTGACATTTTGATGGCAAGTTCTCTTCCTTCTTGAGGTGTCGCGGTTATCAATGATTCCAACCATATATCTTTTTGTTCCATGTTGTGAAAATTTATGTTTATTTTTAAAGTTAATGCAATTCTTACTAAAAAGTTTTATCAAAAGTGCTTTATAGTAAAAATAATTAATAACGAAAACTTACATATTCAGTTTGTTCTATTTGAAAATTATAAGTTTGTTGCCTAAATGATTTTTCAACTCCAATTCATACCAATAATTAATATTATTATAAATTTTCGTCCTGAAATTGCGAAGGCAACCAAACAGAACAAAATGAAAACCTTTTGTCCTGTTTATTACAATAAAGTAAATTGGTAAAATAGTATTTTTAATTGAGTAATATCCGTTCAAATAGGATTGGTTATTGTGACAGTCAGTAACTGATTTTGTTTCTAAAGAGAGTCTGCATTTAGTTGCAAGCATACTAATCGTTTTTAACGAGCGCAAAGATATATACATTTTGCATATAAGACAAGATTATCTTAAATTATTTTTCATTTATTTTATATTGGACTAAATCCAAATAATCTTTGTATTCGATTTTGTTCAAGATTAATTTGAGGATTATTTTATATCCTGAATTCCTATTAAAGACACTTTGCCTTTAATTGGGATATAGGATAATTATTTATTTTTTTTCCAATTATATCTAAATTGGTTACATTCATTTATTTATGGATGCTTTTATTAACATTGTTTATATACGTAGATTGCTTTGGAGTGATAGTTTCATTCAAAACTTGTTCAGTTTACGGATTGGCTCATTGTGGACTTGTTATTGTTTTTGGCTCCTTTGAAAAAAGTTATTAAGGTTATAAAATATAGTGTCAAACCTATTAGTAACAATAGTTTGCCGGTAGTTTTTTGTTGAACTATTGTAAAGGAACTACAAAGTAAAAGATTAAATGCAACGAGTGTTATACCTGTGGCTATCGTCATAGAAGAAACCATGCCTAAGAAAGCTATTCTTACTTCCGGAATTGTCTTTTTTAATATGGATAGGATGAAAAAGCCTGATAATATCATGTTTATATGCATCAACCTATTGAAGTTGCTATAAATGACAGCGAGGTCTATTGACCGTGGAATCATCCAAAATATTAAAGAAAACATGACTATAATTAAGATTGAAATAGACCAATAAATGGGCAATTTCACAAACTTGCCATATTTTCTACCTAATATGAGGCCTAAAAGTAGCATTGACGGTAACTGTATTAATTGATGTCTAGGCATGGTTTCGCATAACCAATCATTATATACGTATGATAAAACCCAGAATGCCAGGGCTAATCCCGGTAAAATCGCTGTATTGGTTATACTTTTAGACACGAGTTGATTTGATTAATGATAAATTGGTCTGAATCCCGGGCAGGATCAAATACTTTGACGATATTATTTTCTTGGTTGACTAAAAAAATATAAGTTGAATGGTTGATGAGTCCGGAACTCGGTATCGTATATTTCCATATTCCAAGTTTTTTTAAAAATGCATCAAATTCTTTTTGACTTGTTTGATAGGGTAGGGCGAATGCCCAGCCACCAATATCTTTATCGAAAAGTTTTCGATAATTTTTAATTTTTTTGATGTCGTCATTTTTAAGATCAAAGCTTACTGTAATAAAATCAATTTTTGAAGATATTTCACTTTTGGTCAGTTTGTAATAGATTTGTTCAAGTTGATTGTTAACCTTATGGCAAACAAATGGACAATTGAGGTAAACGAAATTAATCATCTTGTATCTATTACTTTCGTTTACATGAAATGGTATGCCATCCTGATTGATTAATGGTATGTCAGGCATTGTTCTTGGTAAAGTACCAGCGGAAGCTAAAGTATGGGAAAATACTGTAAAGGCGGTAAAGTTGTGTGTCCATTTGCTCAAAATAAATAGGCAAAAGAATAATATAAAAATAGGTATAAATATTTTTTGTATCATCTTTTGCCTCTTTCTAAATTAATTAACTTTTATGTTTGTTTTTATATTAAGCCCTATCGGGACTTCTTGACCATTTGGTTAAATTGGATATCAGAGAAAAATACATAATCAGCAATCCAATCAATACAATTGATATAAAGATGGTGGACAGTTGGGCGAGATTAGCTCCGACTGCATGAGTTGATTCTATGGGTATCCCTTTATAATCTGAATACCTTCTCGGAACGCTATTCATACCGCCTGCATAGAAAGATGCTATAAATCCATGTGCAGCGATTAAAAATGTCCAAAACCCAATTTTCGAAAGCTTGTTTTTACTTTGTTCTTCTTTAGTTTGACCAATATAAAATAGATACCCTAATATAAATAATATGACACCCGTCAGCATATATGTGTGAAAGTGCCCGGGAACCCACAATGTATTGTGCATGATTTTATTAATATATATGGTTGAATCAACGATTGCAGCAAATCCTCCAATAGCCCATCCGGCTACACCTAACAAGAAAGTCAAGGGGACTATATCCCATTTTATTTTTGAACGATATAGCTGACTGATGACCCCAAACATCGTTACTGCAGTAGCAGGAATGGCACTGAAATAAGATGCTAACTGACCGGCAATCTGCAAAGGTTTCGGTTGTACAAAGTCCATATAAAGATGATGGAAATAGGCAAATAATATAAAGAAGAAGGTTGCATTCCAGGAATAAACCAATAATTTATTAACCTTCCAATCGCGATGTGTGTATTCCGGTAAAAGTGCATATACCCATCCAAGACAACAGTACAATGTAATATTGACGAGGGTGTGACC
>CAKUWM010000246.1 GCA_934699305.1 uncultured Saprospiraceae bacterium
GCGAAACTTTGTGGTTTCTTCTTACCGCAATGTCTCGCAATGGTTTACGCAATGTCCACAATGTATTTGACTTAAAACATTGTGAAACTTTGTGCCGGACGTTGCGAAACTTTGTGGTTTCTTCTTTCCCACTTATGTAATGACGAATAGACTTGCCAATTCATTTCAAAGGTTATTTGCTATATCATTTTATTTCAAATTTATATTATCGTTAAAACTATTTTCTTTTTATTGAATTCGAGGTAATATTCTCGGAGTATTTTAAACCTTGTAATGCATAATATGTTATACGAATTGTAAAAGTTAAATAGACTAATCTATTTTTATTTTTATACAATTGTAATACCATCGAAACTATTAAATAGACGAATATATCTTTTCCATCAATTGGGCTATCTTAAAAGTCAAATCGGTATTATTCAAATACTTGCGAAAAATGGTTCATTCAAATAATATAAAATTTGCTTATTCGTCAAAATTTATTCATTTGGCACCTATTATTTTGCATATTAGCGTAAGAAGCAGAAAACATTTGAACCTCTATCAATAACCAAAACAGGCTTACATGGCATTTAAAATAAAGAAGAAAAACCCTCTGTGGTCTCCGATGGTTATTTTTATGCCATTAGCCTTGATATTTGGCATAATAGGGTTTTTGAGAAATCTATTGTATGACAAAAAGGTTATCAGGCCGGTTCGCTTTGCTATTCCCACTATTGGAGTCGGCAATTTAGCTGTTGGTGGTACAGGAAAGTCACCACATATCGAATACCTTGCCAAAATCCTATCACCTTATATAGAAGTAGCATCTTTGAGTAGAGGTTATGGCAGAAAGACTACCGGAACCTTAGAAGTAATGGGCAATTCATCTTCATATCATGTAGGCGATGAACCATTGGTATTAAAAATGAAGTTCCCAAATATTGGCGTCTTTGTCGGCTCTAATCGTGCTTTTGCCGTACCGGAATTGGTAGGAAAGCGACCCCAGACCAATGTAGTTTTGCTGGATGATGTCTTCCAACATCGATCAGTGGAAGTATTTGAAAATATGTTATTAACGGAATATAATCTACCCTACTATCAGGACTTTTTACTACCTGTGGGGGCATTGAGGGAATTGCCTACTGGTGCAAAGAGGGCGAATACCATAATAGTAACTAAGTGCCCGACAGCTATTTCACCGGAGCAGGAAAAAGATATAATCGCAAAAATTAAGCCCAATATCAATCAAAAGGTATTTTTCAGCACCTTTGATTATGGCTTTCCATATCGTCTATTTCAACCAACTTCCCGCATTGACCTCAATGAGAACATGGAAGTTGTACTATTTTCAGCCATAGCGGGTACTGATTATTTGATGGAATATCTGAAGAATAGGGTCAACATGATTCACTCCATTGAGTTTTCCGACCACCATTACTTTACTGCCGATGAGATAACACAGCTAAACACAACCTTTTTGGACCTAAAAGCAAACAATAAAATTATTCTAACCACCGAAAAAGATGCGGTACGACTTGCTTTGCTAAGAGATCAGATAATAGCGCTTCAATTGCCCATATTTATTTTACCCATTGAGGTCAAGTTCATCGGAAGCAATGGCTATCAATTTGATTCTTATATTAAAAACCGTCTTCTTGAATTTGAAGCGTAGTGACTTCAACCTTTTAATGTCAACAATGAAACGGCTTCGATGTGATTGGTCTGGGGGAACATGTCCACTGCCTGCAATTTTTCCAAGCGGTATTTAACAGATAACATTTCGACGTCGCGCGCCAAGGTTGCCGGATTGCAACTGATATACACGATTTTTGGACATTCCATTTGAAGCAGTGTGTTGACGGCAGTAGCGTGCATTCCCGCTCGTGGCGGGTCGGTAATTATGACATCCGGAATGCCATATTGTTCGATAAAGTGGCTATCCACTACATCTTCCACATTGCCCACGACAAAATCCACATTGTCAATCTTATTCCAGCTCGCATTGGCTTTGGCGTCTTCTATGGCAGGAGCGACATTTTCCACTCCAACGACTCTGCCACAATGCGTCGCTGCATAGAGAGCAATACTTCCCAAGCCCGTATAAAGGTCATACACTAAGTCATCAGGACGCAAAGCTGCAAACTCCAAAGCTTTATCGTACAGTCGAATTGCCTGTCCGGTATTGGTTTGAAAAAATGATTTTGGTCCCAACTTATATTTCACATCGCCTAACTGCTCGACGATATAGCCCGGACCATAAAAGACTTCGATGGGTAAGTCTAGGATTGTGTCATTGGCCTTGGGATTAATGACATACAAGAGTGTCGTGATTCCAGGGAAATTTTGCATGATCGCATTGAGGAGCTTATCAATCGACTCATCCTCCTTGTAGTGAAACGATAACACCACCATGACTTCGCCTGTAGAGGTAGTCTTTATAATCAAATTTCTTAAAAACCCTTCCCTAGCACGCACATTGAAAAAAGTCCAGTCATGTTCAATACAAAAATCACGAACAAAGTTGCGTATTGCATTGGATGGCTCTGGCTGTAAAAGACATCGTTCTATATCGACTATCTTATCGAAAGCTCCCGGTCGGTGTAATCCCAGACCGGGTTGGCGCAATACATCACCTTCTGGACTCATTTCGTCAAGCGTCAACCATCTTTTATTGGAGAAGGTAAATTCCAATTTATTTCGATAAAAATAAGGCTCTTCACATCCCATGATGGGCAAATATTCTACCGGTTCGGTCTTGCCAATACGTCGCATATTTTGAATCACCTTATTTTCCTTCTCGCGTAACTGTCCTGAATAGTCAAAATGCTGCCATTTACAACCGCCACACACGCCGAAATGCTTACAAGGCGCATCGATTCTATCCTTTGAAGGCTCAATCATTTGATGTACTTCACCGTAATAACATCCCTTCTTTTTATTTTTAACCAGAACATCCACTACATCGCCCGGTACAGCGCCATCTACAAAGCACACCAAACCATCATCTGTCCTGCATACAGAATTACTGTCTTCAGCAATGCCAGTAATTATGCGGTTTGTTAAAATAATTTGATTAAATTTTTTTATTTTTCTTGCCATCGTTTGACGTTAGGAATATTTATAGAGCACTTGATAACATTGAAGTAAGCGCATTGATATTCAGACCGACCACAAAGTTATGCGTGAGATATTTGCCATTTTCGAATATCCACAGATAATCGAGTCGCATCATGCGGAAAGAGGAAAAACCAATACGGTCTATGCCTGCACTGAGCTCTATTCTCGTCCCATATTCAGGCGTAATCATACCATTTATGGCAAATACTTCTTCAAAGCCCGTTTTATTGAGCAAAGGGATTTTATTAAAGAGGAAACCTTTGAGATTCCACTCGGCAAACCAAGATAAGTATTTATCATTGGTACTGTATTTGTAATAAGAAAACCTTTTATAGGTATCAATATAAGAATTGGTGCTCTTGACATATACCAGGTTGCCCGGGAAATGGGCATAATCTACTTTATAAATCGGCTTCCTGCCTACAAAAATACCGGAATGGATATTACCATTGACAACACCCAAGATACTGAGCGGAATCTGTATTTGCGTAATGTCTAATCCCAATCGGGTATATCGCGCATCATCTGAGTTAATAGCCCAAGCTTGAGTAGCTGAAAGCTCAAAAGCGGGATTACCCGATTGAATCGCAAAGGATTCATCTGCAAGCTTAATAACTTTGTTGCCCGGATGCCACTTCACAGCCAATCGCGATGTATAAGCATTGCTTGAAACATTGACGCCTTCCAATCCCCATGGATCGGGATAGTTAAAGGCATAATCCTTATCTTTCAACCTGAAACTATAGTTGGTATGGTTGAGTAATCCTTCACGGTGTTGTGCTTTCAAGCTTGCTTCTACACTCACATCTAAAGCAACCTTTTTCCAGGCAGTCAACGACACATAGGTATTGTCATAAAAGAGAATGTGGTTACGCTTGAAGAACAAACTCGATATCTCATTCAACAAAGGCGTAATGGGCTCCAATGTATTATAGTTATCAGCTGTATTGCCCACTGCGAGATTGATGTTATATGCATGAAGATCATTGCGGAACCAATTAATACCGCCTTCGTAGCGCAACTTCTTTTCAGCAAAGCCATATATTGGTCGGGCTGTAATGGACAAGTTGTGGTGTCGCTCTTTCCAGTTTTTCTTAAACGAGAATTCCGGTCTGATAGATAAACCTTGGACGGCATCAAACCTCAATCCCATCAACAAATTGCCCGCTGATAAGGAATATCCTTCATTTGTATTGCGATAAGTATATCTACTCAGTAAATTGGTAAATTTAAACCTATTGGCGATATGATCCATTGAGTCCAGATATTGGGGAGACAATCTAACCAAAGCTATGCTATCCCGCTTTTGATAGTCCAAGGCTTCTTCACTTGTTAGCTTGACCGGTCGTAGGGTATCCCAGTATGTATTACTTTGCTTGGCAGCGAGTTTGTCAAATTCGATGATGACCTTCTTGTCTTCCATTTTATAATCCTTGTCAAGCAACTTATAATCTTGATACATGCCTAAAAAGCTCCCCTCAAACTTGAGGCTGAAAAAGCCGGCTTTAAAGGAAATGAGCTG
>CAKUWM010000247.1 GCA_934699305.1 uncultured Saprospiraceae bacterium
GAGCTCTGCAATTTCTTCTTCAAGCTTCTGTAGTGCCTGATTCAGCTTTTTAAGCTCATTGCTCTTATTTTCTGTTTGAACTTTGGGCTTTTCTTCCTTTTTTTCCTTGGGGGTTTTAGCGGCTTTCTTTTTAACGTTCTTCATTGCGTCTTGACTTTTTGCCATGATAGTTTCCTTTAAGTTTTGTTGAGATAAAGCTAAGCATAAATTGCACACGCCTAGCTAAAACTAAATTTAGCCTTACGGGGATTTTGCCAGGTCCAAGGAACGGTGACGGGGTGCGCCATTTAAAGTGACTTCCCCGTTTGCGGGTTTCCAATCGTAAAATCTACCAACATTAAATCGATCAATATGATTTAAATCATATTTTGTAGGATTTTTTTTCAATAGTTTTGAATAAATGTTTATATATACGTAACGTTATTCACCACATTTTTTAATGGTTACACAACATAAATCATCATTTCATGTTAATTTCATCGGCTATTCTTGCTTTATATAATTGTATGATTTACGTTTGTAGGAAATAACCTTAATGCAATTTTGCTTTTTTTTAATGGAATTTTGATTGTTATTGTTACATGAGTTTTTAAATAAGTGATAACTATGAAAAGATTACTGTATATCGCGATTCTTGTGATTTTCTTGATTTTTGTGAGTACTAGAGTGTACTCCAATGTTGTGGAAAACGAAAAAAAGGCCCTGTTAGACCTGTACCATAGTACCAAAGGGGACCAATGGTCCACTACATGGGATCTGGAAGCCCCGGTTTCCCAATGGCAAGGAATTAAAACACAGGGGGACCATGTTATTGGGATAGACCTGTTTGAAAATAACCTGGTCGGAAATCTTCCCGAAAGTATCGGCGAACTGCAGAAATTGCAAAGCCTTAACCTGGCCTTTAATAAGCTCTCAGGGGAAATTCCAAAAAGTATGGCTGGCCTGCACCAGTTGAAAGTGCTTAAACTTGAGATGAATTCGCTTGTAGGAAAGCTTCCCGAGAACCTGGGCGAAATGGAAAGCTTGGTAGAGCTGAGCCTGTACAACAACTTTTTGACCGGGAGCATTCCCGAAAGTGTGGGCGACCTGCGAAATTTAAAGATATTGAACCTGTCGAGCAATACCATTACGGGGAAAATACCCGAATCCATTGGGAACCTGATTTTCTTGGAAAGTTTGGGCCTCTTTCAGAACAATTTGGAGGGCAACATACCCAGGGTCATGGGGAATCTTACCAATTTAAGGGAATTGGTCATGGCCAATAACCGGTTGGAAGGGGAGATCCCCGAGGAGTTTACCCAATTGGCAAACCTGGAGATCCTACAGATCCAGAACAATAACTTTAAGTCGCTCTTAAATTTGGAGAGAATGGATTCCCAACAGTTCTTGGTCATGGATTATGATAGACCAAAAGATGGTAATGACTTTAAAAATATTGAAATCCAGGAAACCCGAATGGTGGAGACAGAATATGATAAGACCGGTGGCGAGTAATTTGCCATATTAGTCGTTTCTTGATAAAAGGAGCTTAACACCGATTTTGTTTATTAGGTCAGGGTGAAGGAGCACCCGATGATAAAAGGGCATTTTGACAAATCACTTTCCGGAATTATTATGACAAAGATTCTTCACTCATACAAGTAGAGGCCGAACCTGTCAGGCATTTTCTGACAAGACCGTTGCAATCAACCAAGTCAGCACCTTGATTGAAGGTAGTTAACTATCAAAAGACCTCGTTATTAAATAGATAATCTCAACATTGTTATTACTTCACCAAAATGCACTTTTTTACATTTTCCTACGTTATCGTCATAGGAAAAATCTGATTTATCTTACATCATATATTTTGCCAATATAGAAGATAGAAAGGTTTTAAAGGAATGAACCAAAAACCCACTCGAAACGGGACAAAACGCAATGTTTTATGAACAAAATGTATAATGCATAAGTATATGAAAATACTTTAACTGGTGATTTTGCTATGGGAAATATTCCTCGTTAAAAATTCTCTTAAGGTAGTTCAAAGCCATTTATGGAAAAATATTTCCACTATGATTTAACAAAAGTAAACCCCATCATTTTATAAAAAGATAGAGTTATGATGCGAAAAACCTACGATACCGTCTTCATTGTAGATGACGACAGAATTGTTAACTTATTGCACCGGCAGTTAATTGTAAATATGGGGATTGCAAAGGAAATAAGAGTGTTCAGCAATCCGTTGGTTGCCTTGATAGAACTTCGTAATATTCTTTTATCTTCCAACAAAAACATATTAATCCTATTGGACGTCAATATGCCCGAAATGAACGGCTTTCAATTTTTAGAGGCCATATCACAATTTGCAGAAAATAAGTCGGTCATGGACATTCTCCTGGTTTCATCCTCAGTGGATCAACGAGACATGGAAAAGTCGTTAATTAATCCTCTAATAAACCGCTTTATGATCAAGCCCTTAAATAGCAGTGATATTCTTGATTTTTTACAACAAAGTTCAAATATATCCGCCTAAACGTACTTATAGATTTGTCCTTCGGGGGCAGAATTGTTTTATACTTACCATTTCTGGCATGGCTATACACACATAGAAATCCTTGGTGGAGTAAATACGGATGGAGATTTAATGTCCTCCAACAATGACGGGAAAATATTTTCAATAAAAGAACCTAGATAAACTTAAAGTTTCAACCTTTCTGGCCTCTGTATCTAGTTCGCCGAATAATGAAATTACGATTGGGCATTCTACCTAAATACCAATTTAATACTTATTTAATATCCAAATTATGCGGATTTTCTAGCGCTATGAGGTCTACTCAAATGGCCACCAGCAAAACGGCTTACTATGATTTAGAGGGGTACCTTTCGTGTAATGAACCTTCCAGGAACGCTATATTTTTATGAAGAGTAGGCATCTAACTTATTTTCCATTGATACTATTTGTTTCATCAACAATTTTCTTTACAATTTCATCCATTTCATTGGTTGAGATTTTTAATTGCTTTAACCAAAATGATATTTCATTAAAACTATCCGGTTGCTCCTCGATCAAATTTATAATTCCCAATATTCTGGCAATAGGGGCGCGCACAACATGTGACTGTGTCCAAGCAATGTTAATTAACTTTGTATTTTGAATTTCAATTGTGTTGATGTGCTTTAAAATTTCGGATATATCGTTTGACTGCACGATTAGCCTACTGTTTGGCATACTTTTTATCTCACTAAAATAGATTTCAACCTTGATTTCTTTGCCATCACTTAAAAAGTGTGTAAATTGATTTCTTGTGAACTCAATATCTTTTGAAATAAATTTATGTTTTATGAGTGGTTCTTCATCTTTGGGATGGAGTTGATTAAATGACATCTTTAAAAACTCAACCAAAGAGAAACCATACTTCTTTTGCGCCGCAATATTTGCATTGAGAATTCTCAAAGTTTTAGCATCTAAAAACCACGTAGGTTGTGGATTAAAGTTGAATAGGTTTGCGTAGTTTTGTTTTTCATTTTCAATTTGGTTTACAAAATCACTTCTATTGAGAGCATAAATAATGGTTTTATGGAGAATGACTGGGCTAATTTCATCCTTAACGAGGTAGTCATATATTACTTTTTGCAGGCTTTTCTTAGCTAGGTCTAAATCTGAATATCCTGTTAGAACAATAATAGGAATATAAAAATTATAGGCTAAAATCCCATTTATTAAATCGATTCCCTTCAAATCGGGTAAGTACAAGTCAAGTAAAATGATTGAGACTTCTTTTTTAGAATTTTGTAGGTATTCAATAGAATTTGCAAAATTGGAGAAATGTAGGATCTCTATTAATTTAAATTGCTCTATTAAATAATCCTCAATCAATACGAAATCCCCTTCATTGTCTTCAATTATGCAAACAGACAACTTCTCTGAATATTCCTCAATCTGATTCATAAAATTAATGTGATAATGTATGTTGCAACCAAAATTTCTAAATTTTTTGTAATACTGTTAAAAACTCGTTGACCTCGATCGGTTTTTTCACATAGCTATTGCAATGGTTGCTATAGGCTTCATCTATGTCTTTTTGACTCGATGATGTGGTGAGAACAATGACCGGGATTTTTCTAAGATTTTCATCAGATTTGATCCTCCGTAAAACTTCATGTCCGTTGAATATTGGCATATTGATATCCAATAGAATAAGATCGGGTCTTTTTTCATTAGTAAATTTCCCTCTTTTAAAAAGAAAATCAAGTGCTTCTTGACCATTCTTCGCAACGCTGATTTCTGTATCCAATTTACATTCTTCAAAAGCTTCAAGTGTTAGCAATATATCCCCTTCATTGTCTTCTACCAAGAGGATGTGTGCAAGTTTCTTTTTTTTATCACCCATACGGTTTAATTTTAGGAATTGTGAAATAAAAGACCGTACCCACTCCCGGGACAGAATCCAACCAAATTCTTCCCCCCAAAAATTCAACGTGTCTTTTCGCGATAGAAAGGCCTATCCCTGTTCCGGCATACTGATCTTTATTGTGCAACCTTTGAAAAATGACAAATATTTTATCAAAAAATTGAGGACTTCCGGGCTTACCGTCCTGGAAAATCCACTCAGTACCCAGGTTTATGGTGACTA
>CAKUWM010000248.1 GCA_934699305.1 uncultured Saprospiraceae bacterium
CTTTAAATGAAACAAAATATCTTGTAAAAAAAACTATCGATAAGCCGGTTCAATATAATCCTGAAGTGACTGTACTATTTGAAACAAATGAACGACATTATCACATTAATATAATCAACGGCATAAACAAAGCGACCGGCGAAAAGGGCTATCTTCTACTGAACGAGTTTAGAAAAAAAGACCCGGAGGCTGAGTTTTTTAAGGATACCTTGTACAAGTGGCCTTCGGATGCATTCAACTATGCATTTTATAAAATTCAGGAATTAGTAAAGGCTGATTTTGATGATTATATTCAAACCAAAAAGAAAAAATTAAAGGATGTTCAAAAAGGCCCTAGAAAAATAGTTCGGGAATTTATAAAGTCCTGTAACAATATCGATGTTGAATGGATGCTGAAGAATCTTGTAGAAAATGTAATATTCGAATCAAGGATTAATTGGCAGACTCATTTAAAAACTGAAGGGATTGAAAATTTTAAAAAATATATAAATTCTCAAAACCAGGACTTGTGCGGTAAAAATTTCAAAATTCGATCAGATTGGAATATTCAATTGCCCCGCATAAGAATCGGAACTAAGTTCTATCCTTTAATGGATAATAATGAATACAGCACTCATCAGAAATACAGACAATTTGAGTTTTTTATAAAAAACGATAAAATTGTCAGAATTATCGAAGAAAAATAAAACCTCGAGGCGATGAGCCTATATTTTGAAAACGTCTGTGCAAATATTTTGTAATGACGTATCAATAATAAAAACCGGAACAAAATGTTTTATTCACTGATTGCCCTGAATGAACATAGTAAAAGAAAAATGTGGAACAGGCGATCTGCATTTTGTTTATTGAAGTCGCTGTCCAGGTAATTTCCGTGAGATAACTCATTGCGAATATTATGTCCCAATTTTTCAGTTAATAAAGTTCGTAAATACAGCGTATTTTCTTCACCAAATATTTTCTTCGCTTCAGGCATTCTTAACAGGCTCCCAAGTGTTACTAATTCTTGGGAACCATCGCTTTCATCAATTTTTAAAACATTCCCTCCTTCAGCTTCGATAATATTTCTGATAAAACCTTCAATGACCGGAGTAATAACCGGCATAAAGACAATTAGGTTTTGATCAAAGTATGTAAGGATTGCTTGTCTGACTATCTCACTAATTTCATTATTAAAGAACCATGATTTTTGCCAGTAGTCAATTACATCTTCGTGTGATAAGCCTCCCTCATTTATAGCACCCTGAAGCGCTGTGCGAAGATTAAAAGAAGAAAAAATAAGATGGTCACTTATCTCTTTTATGAGATGCTTTTCCTCATTTTCTTGATTTAGAGGTTCGATTACAGCTGATTTAATACCTTTTTTACCGATGATTTGAGTTCCTAAAAATTGTTTGAAAAAATATTTGCCCTGATCTTCTTTCATTTTTGCTCTAATCCGTGCAATTTGCGGAGTAAAAAGAACTATTAATTTATTTATTAACTCTTCCTTGGCCCCTTTGCTAAAATAATCATATACGGTTTCAATAGCCTCCTTATTTACAGGTTGATCGGAGAATATAGATGTGAAAAAGGGAAGTGTTTGTGGGCTTAATTCTCTCACTTTCAAAGAAAGCAATTTTGCTGCCACGGTGAAATGAAAAACTTTTGCTAATCTGTGTAGATCCTCTATTTCCTTAAGTTGGTTGAATACAGGCAATGTTGCTGCTTGCTCTTGAACAATGATTGAATAATCGTCAAATAATTTCCTTAAAGCTAATTTATCTGTCCTTTTATAATAATTTGACAGAAGTTCAAATGACCTCCTTAGGCAATTCAAATCAATTCCATCATTTCCTAAATGATTCCCTATCCTCGAGAACCTGTTTTGCATTTCTGTAATAACTTTTTCGGTTATAGCAGCAGAAATTTTTGAAGGATACTTATTAACCAAATCCATGGCATGACCCCATAACCCCGGATATTTATCTGGCCCGTTAGAAATTTCATACTGTAAAACAGTGTTTAATATTTGCTCTGCTTTCTCAGTTTGACTGTATCTAATAGCAAGTTGAAAACCAATTTTTAACCAACGAAGATTATATGTAGATTGTTGCTGATATTCTCCTTGTGAAATTTCTAATACCAATTCCAGGAATTTTTGAACAACCCCAAAAGAAGGCTTACACTTAAGTATTTTTTGACTGAGATCTATTACAAGGGCGCAGTATTGGAGGCTTAAAAATGGGCTAATAGGTAAAAATGCTTTTTGCTGCCAGTAATTCAGAAAATCTGCTTTTAAAAAAGCTTTAGCACTCAACTCAGGAATTTTATCTTTAAAAAAATCACCACTCCCTAATTCATTCTTACCTGAGAGATCTGGAATGAAGTCGGCGGCAACCTTTTCATAATGCCATTCGGGCGGAATTTGACTTCTGTCTTCAGGTAGAATTCGGTTCAAAGCCGTTTGTACATCATGAAGATTCAAAGATTTTAAGGCAGGAGATTCAAACTCCTTCATAACCTCTGATACCTTTTTTCTCTCATCGACCATGCCACAAACTTACATCTCTTTTATTCTTTTACAAGAAACAGAACCTTCGATTTTTCAATGCTTAAAGAAAGAATACAAACGATAAGAGAGTTCTGTATATTGAATTAACTTTTTTCAAACCAGTAGGCTTCATACGGGACAGAGGCCATTATTCAAATTAATTGCGCAGGAATATTTTGAATGAAAAATTTCTAACCATGATTATCAATATGGCAACAATAGAACAATAATAAAAATCCAGCTCTTTAGACCCCATGCGAAAGCGTATAAAAAGGTTTGTGAGTTGTAGAAAATCAGAGAGAAAGTAAGGGCTGGAGTGAGACAGCCTTTTTAAAAAAAACGTTCCGCACTTGCGGGTAGCATACAATTCAATATTTTTTTGCCGTTAGATAATTTTAATCTTACTACAATCTGCAGTATTCAAAAAAATATTGTCTGATTATATCAGTAGCCTCATTGTAAAATTTGACAAACAATTCGCTTGAATTTGTCCTTAATTTTGAGACTACCTCCCGATGCCTTTCCTCATTAACTTCAAAATCCTTCAAATGAAACCGCTCAGTAATATTTTTTAATGACTGTGTACCCCAAATATCAATTACTCTGCCATCAGGTAGCTTATTATAACTATGAATGTATCCTTTTGAATTGACATAGTGATCCTCAAAACTATTAGCAATGAGAGCTTTAGCTGGCACTCCTCCAGTAAGGTCTTTAAAAGCTTCGGCGAATACTGAACACTTTCCATAAGTATATTGGCATGCTAAATATGCCGGTACTCTCGGAAACCGTCGTTCAGGGATTTTTTGCAGATAGTTGGGGTTACTGCTTATTAGACTTTCGGCCTTTTCAATCCGGCCGACATCTGGCTTAATTCTAAGTACCAATTGGAATAGCTTTTCTTCGGAATAATACCTCGTGGTGACACCTCGATAAATAAATTTAGTTGCTCTCCTGTGGGTCAATGGTTTAATGATCTCTCTGATAAATGACTTTTCATTGTAAATTCGGCCACAATCAAAAATGTTATCTTTATTATCCTGAACATATACACGCAGAGGAATCATTTGGGTTTCATCTTCTTCATTCTGTTCATTTGTTATCCAATCTACATTTAAATTCCAGTTGCTAAGTCTTGCAAGTGCGATAGCAAAATTTACACCGTCACTATCACTCCACGACTTAACTTGATCGACACTAAATTCGCTATTATTATCGTTTATTTTCTTAGTCTTTTTCATACTAATTCTATTCAAAGATTCAAAATATTTTTAGAATAAAAAATGAAAGTTGATTTCGCAAAATGAGTTGTAAATAACAGTAGCTGCAGAGCCTGTGGATTTGCTTCCGATTCTAATAAATTACTTTAATAAATAATGGTAACACCTGCACCATAGCCCATATCGCTGTCGTAATGGGTGGATAAGGCAAGCCATTTGTTGGTTATGTAACGGAAGCCAACCATATATTCTTTGTCGGTATTTACCATCCAATTGAAGCGCAAACGGGGTGTAATGGGAATGTCTTCACGCATAAGTTGGAAACGGATTTTTCCATACATATCTATCCTTGCATCTGCAACTACTAACCACGGTAATGTGTATTGAAAACCTGCAACTGGTGCCCAATAATTATTGTGAATGGTTTCTTGACCGAAAATATTTTTTTCTACGCCGTGGCTTTTTGGCTTGTACCTGTATTGTGCGCCAATGTAGGGATATGCCCATTGCATTTTTCCTAAATACCTTCCAAAAATCAAACTTCCTTCGTGGCCGTGGCCTGGCTTGATACCGATATGCCAATCTCCGTTCAATGCGTATCTGTGGCTCATCCACATAAATTCGCCATCGCTGCCGTTGCTTTCAAGACCTACCTGCGCACGGAATGAAGTCATTCTGTTATCTTTTTTGAATAAACGCCACGCTTCGGCTTTATTGGGTAATTGTGGGTTTGGTTCTGAATTTTGATAGCTGAAAATCCTACCCATTCCTGCCATCATATGATACAATATGTGGCAATGGAAAAACCAATC
>CAKUWM010000249.1 GCA_934699305.1 uncultured Saprospiraceae bacterium
AAATAATACTCTTAATTATCAGATTTTCAATGGCATAAACAATCCTATTGGAATAGATTCTATTAAAGGAAATGGATTGTCAGCTATTATTTTTACAAAAGCTCCATTAAATATAAATCCTAATCGTATCATTATTAGTGGTTTACACGATGTAGCGGGGAACTTAATGGAAACTCAGGAACTGCAATTCTCATTTATAACCTACTCGTCCGCAATTATATACGATATATTAATCAATGAATTATTACCTGATCCGACTCCTTCCATAGGACTGCCGGATGGAGAATTTATTGAATTGTGGAATAGTAGTGAAAAAACGCTTCAATTATCACAGTATAAGATACAGAAATCCAATGTCTTATACAATTTGCCTAAAAGAGTATTTTATCCAAATGAATATATCGTTTTAGTACCGGGAAGTGAGATTTCTAAATGGAATGAATACCCCAATGTTGTGGGTTTAACTTCTTTTCCATCCTTAAACAATGATGGGGCCAGTATTTCACTTGTCGATTCTATTGGAAATGAAATTCATTCTATGACTTATGATTTGTCCTCTTATAAGGATTCTGCTAAGAAAGATGGCGGTTGGAGCTTGGAACATACGGATAAATCTGGTATTTGTGATGGCAAAAATGCTTATGCGGCCTCGTCAGATGCAAGTGGTGGGACACCGGGGCGAGAAAATACCAATAAATCAATTTCACCTTTAAATGTTGAAGTTACCGGAGTTGAAATACTTGATGATAACAATGTTCAAATATGCTTTTCTAAAACATTGGATTTTACTACATTTGTAACTACTGTATCGTTTCATGGAATTAATGTCCCTGGATTTGAACTTTTTAGCCCTTCACCGCTATCAAAATGCTGTATTCTTGAATTTGATGAGGCTTTAAGCGATGGTATATGGTACGAAATCAGACTTGGTCACAGTTTTCAGAATTGCTTAGGCACTGTATTAAAGCTTGACACTATTATTGGATTTGGGAAAGGTTTTCAAAATCCGGCACCGGAGGATGTCTTTGTAAATGAATTACTATATAATCCAACAACGGGAGGTTATGATTTTGTTGAATTTTACAACAATTCAGACAAGATATTTGATCTGAAAGGCTTGACAATATTGAATACGCAAGGTAATAAATCAGCTACCATAACACAGACTGCATTTATACAACCTAAAGGGTATATTGCATTTTGTCCTTCAAAGACATGGTTGTTGAATAATTATCGGGTTAAATACCCTGATAATATCATTGAAATGTTGATACCTTCATTTAATAGCGACATGGGGAATATTAGTTTAATGAATGGTCAGACTGTTATCGATAGCTTTAGGTATTCTGAGAAGATGCAAAATATTTTCTTAACCAGTACCAAGGGTATTTCTCTGGAAAGGGTTTCATGGGAACAACCTTCTAATAATATATCTAATTGGCAGTCAGCATCCACGGATGTGGGCGGTGGAACACCCGGATATGAAAATAGTCAGAGAAGGGTTATTGTCAAAACCGATAAAATTTTAGTAAAGCCTGAAGAGCATTTTTCCCCAAACCAAGATGGGTATTTAGATCAGTTTATAGTTACATATCACCTTGACAAACCGGGTTATATCCTTAGATGGCGCATCTTTGATGCTGCTGGCAGATTGATAAAGAACAACAATAGCGGTATTTTAACAGGCACGGATGGTTTTATAAGCTGGGATGGAAGTACTGACAACATTAGTAAAGCCTTGCCTGGTATTTACGTTATTGAATTTCAATTTACCCACGATGACGGTAGTACAAAAAGGGAAAGAATTAGTTGTGTATTAAGTTATTAGGTGTATTTACTTATAACTGAAATGAACTATTCTGTTCCGTAGGTCAATTTGTTGAATTTGACCTTTGAGAAGAACCATATTACACCGATCATTTGTACCAGCCAATATATTATTTCAGTGCTCCAGGCGACATTCAATGTGCTGTGCCAAATATCGACAACCAAATAAATCATAATTAAATAGGCAATTGCACTTATAGTCTGTATTTTAAGACCCGTCATAGTTGCTCGGCAATACCGTTAACATATATCGATATGATTGAATTAAAAGCTACAATGGCAAGCAATACATATAAAGTAGAATGACTATCATTGATTAATGTCATATCTGTCGAACCTAATAAAGGATATAGGATGATATCCGGCCATATAATGATAGGCAAAGCAACAATCATAGTCATTCCAAAACAAACCAAAGCTGTTTTTTTCATACTTGCCATAATGGGACGGAAATTGGCCTGACCCATTAAATTGCCTACAATTGTATTAGTAGCTGAACTGAATCCCCAAGTCGGAATAGATAAGATGAGGTAAACTATTCTTACAAGATTGGAAATGGCGAGGGCTCGTTCCCCCATATCTTCAATGATAGCAAAGAAAAGAAACCAACTCCCCAAACTGACGAAATTCTGTGTCACTATGGGTGCTGAAAGTTTAAATTGATTTTTGATGAGGTTAAATTCGAGTTTATACTTTGTGAATATATTGAGATGTTTGACGTTTTTATCAAAATATAGATATAGAATGAAAACTAAGGCACCCAATGCCTCGGCAATAGTGCTTGCCAATGCACTTCCGGCAATTCCCATTGCCGGCAATCCCCATTTCCCAAAGATAAGGGCATAGTTTAATATTCCGTTGACTATGAGTAAAAATATGGTCTCTACCATTATAAATTTAGTCTTGGCTATACCGGTATATAATGCGATCAAGGTGATTCCGATATAGGAAAAAAACACGCCAAATGACCTATATTTAATAAATTCAGTACATGCATGAAGCACATCCTGATTTTGTAAAAATAATCCAAAAAACCAAGGACTTACGAAATACATGAAAAGGAACATCACGGTTGCCAATACCGCTTCAAATATCCCAAGGGCTTGAAAGTTACGCCGAATCCCCTCTATATCCTGTCGTCCGGCCATATTGGCTATGATGATTTGACCTCCTTTGCTGAAGCCATAGCCGATAGCATTGACCATTAAATAAAAGACTCCGACAAATCCAATGGCAGCAAAATCCGTTTCGCTCAGGTGATATAAAAATATACTGTCGCTCAGCTGTAATACGTTCTGTGCGGCACTTCCTATCATTATTGGAAGAGCTATAGCAATAATTTGTCGTACTGAGGGCGTTAACTTCATGGATACATTTATTGCGTTGCCGTTGTCATTCGGTATATGGATGATTGTCAATTTGCATATTTGAAATGCTCAATATGTGTAGCTATAAAGGTATGAAGGTAAAGCAATTTTTGTTTATCAAGCACTAAATTTTCTTTCTTTCCAACTGAAAGGAACTTTAAAAATAGCCGCTAAGCCAATAAATATCACATAAATAAAGTGATACACCTCGGAGAGAAAGAAATATTTTAATGCTGATTTTTTAAAATATGTAGTTGTTGCGGACAAAAAGATGAAATCGGCTAATATTTTTGAAAATATACTAAATGCCAATAGCTTAATAAACAATCCTTGAAAAAGTACGGCACTTATCATCAAGGCTAAAATAGATAAATGAAAAAGCCAAATAAATGCCCAGATTATAGTCATTCTGTGATTAGAATAGTGAAAAGACTTATTAGCCCAACGAATTCTTTGTCTTAAAAATGTATTCCAACTTGTTTCAGTAGATGTTTTTACAATTATTTCTTTGTTTTTAGGGGCAAGAATCGAGTCGGGGTGATGCTTATGAGCATATTGTACTAAGAAAACATCATCACCTGAACTTATTTCACGGTCATCAGACGAATCTATATATTCTAAGTAAATATCTTTGGTGATGGCCATATTGGCACCACTTGCATTGACAAACCAATGCTTTCTAATTGCAGTAATGGTCAATGACATCATGGCAATGTAATCAAGCTCTTGCATGGCTGTGAAAGGGCCGCTCCTTTGACCTTCCATCAACACTGTACCTACAATTACTTTGACGCCTTTATATCGAAATAGATTAGAATAAATAAATAACCAATTTTCATCTCTTATCGTATCGGCATCGGTTAAGAGTACATGATTGAATTCCGACGCTTCCATTCCTGTTCTAATGGCATCTTTTTTGCCGGACCCTTTATTGGGAATTAATTTAATGTGTAAATTATTAATAGCCAATTGCCTAATAATTTCTGACGACCTGTCAGTCGATTGGTCATCAATACAAATTATTTCAACTAAGTCCTTGGGATATTTTTGATTTAAAATGGAATTCAGACATGCTAAAATATTTGATTCTTCGTTTCTGAAAGGTATGAGTATTGATAGAGGAAGTGGTTGAAGAGGATGATTAATCTCGAAAGTTCTGGTTTTAAGCCATTGGATTGTTGCATATAAAAACCCTAAAGAATAGAGGGCAGCCAAAGAAAAGGCTATAGTAACAAAGACCCAAAAGAACATCAAATTACCTTAATCGTTTGAGTTTTCTTTGGACGTACAGCCTCCTGAACAAACACCATAGAGATTTAAAGAATGATGTGTAATGTCAAAT